>JACPUD010000050.1 GCA_016192435.1 Rhodocyclales bacterium
AGAGTCGATGCACTACGAGCACAAGAAGCACGACGGCTCCTACCCGATCATCGGCGTCAATACCTTCCTCAATCCGCACGGCTCGGGTGTGGCCAGCGAGATCGAACTGGCGCGCTCGACCGATGACGAAAAACAGTCGCAGTTGCAGCGCCTGGCGGATTTCCAGCAGCGTAACGCCGGCGAAACCGAGGCCTGTCTGGTCAGACTCAGGCAGGCCGTGATCGACAACAGCAACGTCTTCGCCGTGATGATGGACGCCGTGCGCCACTGCTCGCTGGGGCAGATTTCCAACGCCCTCTACCTGGTCGGCGGGCAGTACCGGCGCAGCATGTAAGAGTTATGTCTCCGGCTGAGCCGGAGACGGTATCCCTTGCAGACGGCGCCGGCGATACGGCGGCTTGCGTCGCGCCGCTGCCGGCCGCGGCAACCCTAGGCGGCCGGATCGAAAGGCGCCCCCGCTTCGGCTTCGTGATGCAGCGCCGCTGCGGGCGGCAGCTCGGCCAGGAGCAGCGCGTCGGCCTGGTAGAGGCCGCGTCCCCAGTTGCCTGCGTCCCAGTTCGCACCCGCTACGGCGGTCGCCTTGATCAGTTGTTTGAAGGCCGCCGGCCAGCGCCAGTTGGGTGCGCCGTAGGCGGCTTCGAGTTCGCTGCGCCGCTGCGCCAGCCACATTGCAGCGATGCCCGCGCAGAGAGCCGTGGCGTAGGAGGTGCCGCTGCCGTTGGCGGTGATGAAGGGCACCATCACGCCATCGCGCCTTTCGATGCTGGCGCGGCGGATGCCGTCGGCGGGGCCGCAGACGTCGACGAATTCGCCGCGCGAGGCGTTGTCCCAGGGCTTGAAATCTTTCGGCCCCGCCGGACTGACGCCGCCCACGGTGACGACGCGGTTGTAGCGGCCGGGGTAGGTGACGTCGCGGATGACATTGCCGGCCGCGGCGCAGACGATCACGCCGGCCTCGTAGGCCCGGTCGATGGCGCGCGCGAGCGGCGACCAGGGAATGATGCCGCCCAGGCTCATGCTGATGACGCGGCAGTGCTGGGCGATCGCGTCGTCGATGGCCGCGACCATCAGCCGCTGCACGGCATCGATCAGGATCGAGTCGGTGACGCGGTAGGGAATCACGCAGGCGCCGGGCGCGGCACCGTAAAAGGGCGGGATGTCGTCGTCGGCCCGCTCGTAGAAGCCGGCCAGGGTCGACAGCGTGCGCGTGCCGTGACCGCCGTTGCCGCCGGTCAGGTTGTCGAAGGGGCCGGCTTCTTCGGGCGGCCTCTGCTCGGGCTGGTCGGGGCTGGGCAGGGGCAGGAAGTCGCTGAAGTAATTTTTTCCGAGCTCGGGCCGCAGGTAATCGCTGACGCCGTCATGGAAGCCCAGCGCCGGATGCCGGGTGCAGCCGGTGTCGATATGGCCGATGCGGATATCGGCCCAGGGGATGGCGCCGACGCCCAGATCGAACAGGGACCAGGCCTTGTCGATGCGGCTGATCGTGAGCTGCCAGTCGAGGTCGATGTTGCGGCCGTCTATCGTCGCGCTGTCGCCGATCACGCTCGGCATTGCGACGCCGGTGGCGCCGGCATCGCGCAGGAAGCCGGTCTTGTTCGCGCGGCGTTCGAGCCGCAGCTGGAATTCCGCCAGCGGGATTGCGATCACCTGGGCGGCGCCGGCCTCGATGCAAATCTGCGCGGTGGATTTTCCGGCCACGCGCGCGGCCAGCAGTTGTTCGCTGCCGCCGCTCAGGTAGCACCACTGGCCGTCGAGCCAGGACACCAGTTCGCCTTCGATCGGGCCGGCGAGGGCAGCAATGCGGGACTGCAATGCGGCCGGCGTATCGTTCTTGCGCAGGCGCAGGATGAGGACTTCGGCGGTGACGGCTTCGAGCGGCATGAGGGTCTCCTTGGTGGGTGAGGGTTCAGTGCTGCGGTGCGGCGTCATGCAATGCGCGTGATCTCCACCCGCAGCGGACCCTCGGGCGGTGGCAGTGAGTGGTTGTTCCAGTACATGCCGCGCCAATCGTTGGCGAACAGATTCAGCCCATGGTCGGGCGAATCGGCGGCTGCTGCGGGCACCGGCCATTCGTGGCCAGCGCCGATGGCAAAGGCATGGGCCTGGTCCTTGCCGACGCAGCCGCAAAGCAGGAAAAACGGCCGGTTCGGCACCCGGTTCCAGCGTTGCAGGGGCGAGGACCAGCCGTTGGCGTCGCAGATGCGGAACCAGTCCTTCCATTGTCCGGCAGCGGTGAAGCGGTAGCGCTCGCCTGGGGCCACCTCCAGGCCGGTGGCGACGAACAGCGGGCGCGGATCTACTGCCAGGGAATGAACTGCTCCGATCTCAAGGCGAGTCATGCTTGTCCTCCTCGGCGGGTATTGCGCGTGGCATCGGATCGGGCGGCGGGCTGGTGGAGATTCGGCGCCTGGCAAGTGCCTCGATCAGACCGGCGGAATAGTGCGCCAACTTTCCGCGGCACGCAATATGGCAATGGCAAGTGATCGGGCGAGTCCGCGGCGGGGTTTGCCGTGCCGCTGCCGGAGCCAGGAGTGGGCAAGAGTTGGCGTTGGCGACACGGCGAGGCGCCGCGAACGGGCGTCCACATGGGATGCGGCAACAATGCCCCCGTGATTTATAGGGCAAAATGCCGTATCTGCTCCCGGGATTCACCGGTCGGGGACTCATCGGGTGGAGCGGAATTGAGGCGGCGGCCGCAAACGGTCCGCCCATTCGCCAAGCGCTGACACATGAACCCGCTGCATCGCCAACATAACCAATTCCTGGTCCAGTGGCTGATCCTTGCCACGGCCCTGCTGCTTCTGGGACTCGCCATCGGCTACGATCTCCATCAGGAGCGCGGCCGCGTCGAAAGACGCGAGCAGGAAAGGCTGCTGGCTACCTCCCGCGTCATTCAGGAGAATGTCGAGCAGAATCTGGCCTCGGTCAATCGGGTGCTGGGCGATCTGCGCAAGGAGGCGGCGGCCGGGCCCGTGGGCGCGAAGTTCAACGAACGCCTGGTCACGCTGACCGAAGCCATGCCCAGCGTGCGCACCATCCTGCTGCTCGACCGGACCGGGGCAGTCCGCGCCGCGAGCCGGCCGGAACTGGTCGGCAGCAGCGCCGACTTCCATCAGCGCGACTATTTCAGGACGCCGCAACAACATCCGAGCGCGGAGCTGCTGTTCATCTCGCCGCCGTTTCGCACCATGCTCGGGGTCTTCGCCATCACCGTCACCCGGATGGTGCCCGGTCCGCGCGG
The DNA here is from genome assembly GCA_016192435.1 of Rhodocyclales bacterium. Taxonomy (GTDB): domain Bacteria; phylum Pseudomonadota; class Gammaproteobacteria; order Burkholderiales; family Rhodocyclaceae; genus Sulfuritalea. The sequence goes on from JACPUD010000050.1 coordinate 3,242, forward strand.
CGAATTCGCCGGCGTGATCACGGCGACGCTCGATCCGCAATACTTCGATCCGCTGCTCGATTCGGTACGCTATGCGCCCGACATGGCGGCCTCGCTGCATCACGGCGACGGCTTGGTGTTCGCGCATGCCCCGCGGCAGCAGGCCACCGTGATCGGCAAGGATCTGGATCAGCCCGGTTCCTTCTTCAGGCGCCATCGCGAGAGCGGCCAGGCGGCCAGTGTATTCGCCGGCACCGTGCTCGCCATGGGCCAGGAACGCATGATCGCGCAGCGCAACGTGCAGCCCGCCGAGCTGAACATGGACAAGCCGCTGGGCGTTGCGGTATCGCGCCGGCTCGACGACATCTACGCGCCCTGGCGCCATGACTTCCAGGTCAGGGCCGCCGGGTTTGTCCTTGGCGCGCTGGTGTTGGGCCTCGGGCTGCATGCTTACCAGCGGCGGCTCGGGCAGTTCGTCCGGCAGGAGGAGGCCGCGGCCAACGCCCTGGCAGCCAGCGAACGTTTCATGAAACTGGTCGCCGACAACATTCCGGGCATGGTCGGCTACTGGACCAGCGAGCTGCGCTGCGCCTTCGCCAATAGCGCCTATCTGGAATGGTTCGGCAAGACGGCGGACCAGATGCGCGGCATCAGCATCCAGGAGCTGATGGGCGAGGCGCTGTTTCGCCAGAACGAGCCCTATATCCGCGCGGCGCTGCGCGGCGAGCGGCAGGACTTCGAGCGCACGCTGACCAAGGCCGACGGCAGCACGGGTTACACCTGGGCGCAGTATGTTCCCGACATCGAGGACGGGCGGGTCCGGGGATTTTTCGTCCTGGTCTCCGACATCAGCCGCCTCAAGCGGGTCGAAATGGACCTGGTCGCCAGCGAAGCGAATCTGAAGGCGATCATCGAAACCGAGCCCGAGTGCGTCAAGTTGCTGGCGCCCGACGGACGGCTGCTGCAGATGAACCGGGCCGGGCTGGACATGATCGAGGCCGACGCGGAGGATCAGGTGATCGGCGCGCACGTGGTCGATCTGGTGGTGTCCGAACACAAGGAAGCCTTCAACACCCTGAACGCATTAGTGGCGCGCGGCGAGACGGGTTCGCTGGAGTTCGAGATCGTCGGCCTCAAGGGCCGTCGCCGCTGGCTGGATACCCATGCGGTGCCGATGCGCGACGCCAACGGGCGGATCACCGGCGTGCTCGGCGTCACGCGCGACATCACCGAGCACAAGAAATCGCAGCAGGAACTGGAGCGCCTGTCCCAGACTGACGCGCTGACCGGGTTGTCCAACCGGCGCTATTTCCTGACGCTGGCGGAACAGGAACTGGCCCGCGCGCAAAGGTATGGCGGCGCCTTGTCGGTGTTCATGATGGATCTCGACCACTTCAAGGTCGTCAATGACACCTATGGCCACCAGACCGGGGATCTGGTGCTGCAAAAGCTGGGCGGCCTGTGCCGCGAAGCGCTGCGCGAAATCGACAGCGTCGGCCGTCTCGGCGGTGAGGAATTCGCCGTGATCCTGCCGCAGACGGACGCCCCGCGGGCGCTGGAAGTCGCCGAGCGCCTGCGCCAGGCCGTGGCGCGTACCGAGGTGGCGCTCGAACGCGGCCTGCCGCTGCACTTCACGCTGTCGATCGGCGTGACCACCCTGGCCGGCGGCAGCGCCAACATCGACACCCTGCTCGGCCAGGCCGACAGCGCCCTGTACGAAGCCAAGCGCAGCGGCCGCAACCGGGTCTGCGTGTATGGGGTGGCGCCGGCAACTGCGGAAACTACGGTTTGAGTCCGGCTTTCCCGCTGCGATAATGCACCGTTGCCATTGGGCGGACCGCACGTCGGTCCGGCGGAAAGTCTGGCGCAAGGCCCGCGCATGAGCGGCGCGGCTTCGCGCTTTTTTACCGTGAATTGCAACGAAGTGCGCGCTTGGTAATGGTCGAGCGTAGCGAGCCAGCTAGTAGCCTCCCCGCGAGGGGAGGATGGGAGGGGCGGATCTTCAATTCGCCTTTCGTGTGTTTTCATCATCAGGGGTGCCGTGTCGCTGCGGCATGAAAGTTTGAATCAGAAGGAGAATCAGGCATGAGCATCAAGACAGTGGGCATCATCGGCGCGGGCACCATGGGCAACGGCATCGCCCAGGCGTGCGCCGTTTCGGGCATCGACGCGGTGATGCTGGACATCAACGAGGCGGCGGTGCAAAAGGGCGTCGCCACGATTTCCGGCAGCCTCGATCGGCTGGTCAAGAAGGAAAAGATGAGCGCCGAGCAGAAGGCGGCGGCAATGGCGCGCATCAAGGCGACGACGCAGATGGCCGACATGCGGGGCGTCGATATCGTGATCGAGGCGGCGACCGAGAACGAGGGCCTGAAGCTGCGGATTCTCAAGGAAGCGGAAGCCGTGATCGGCGCCGACACCATCATCGCCAGCAACACCTCGTCGATTTCGATCACCCAGCTGGCCGCCGCGACGGGACGCGCCGACCGCTTCATCGGCATGCATTTCTTCAATCCGGTGCCGATGATGGCGCTGGTCGAACTGATCCGCGGCCTGCAGACCAGCGACGCGACCCATGCCCGGGTCGAGGCTTTGGCCAAGGCATTGGGCAAGACGCCGATCACGGTGAAGAACAATCCAGGCTTCGTGGTGAACCGCATCCTCTGTCCGATGATCAACGAGGCCATCTTCGTCTATGCCGAAGGCCTGGCGTCGGCCGAGGAGATCGATGCCGGCATGAAGCTGGGCTGCAACCATCCGATCGGACCGCTGGCCCTGGCCGACATGATCGGCCTCGACACCATGCTGGCGGTGATGATGGTGTTCTACGAGGGCTTCAACGATTCCAAGTACCGTCCGGCGCCGTTGCTGAAGGAAATGGTTGCCGCCGGTTACCTCGGGCGCAAGAGCGGGCGCGGCTTCTACACCTATTGAGCTGCGTCGGCGGTAACGTGGCGCCGACCGTAGGGCGGACTGAAGTCCGCCGGTTTGCGATGGCGCCGTAGGGCCGACTTGTAGGGCGGACTTCAGTCGGCCATGGGTGGATGGCGGACTGAAGTCCGCCCTACGGCCCGCCCTACGGCCCGCCCCACGGTTCGCCCTGCGGCCCGCCCACCTTCGCTAACCGCCGAAGCGGCGCAGGCCTTCCAGATCGAGCACGGTGATCCCGCCGTACTGGGTGGTGAGAAACCCATCCTCCTCGAGCAGGTGCAAGGCCTTGTTCACGCGCTGGCGCGAGACACCCGCCAGGTAGCCGATTTCTTCCTGCGAGATGGCGATGCGGGAGTCGATGTCCGGTTGCAGCACCGGGTGGAACAGGGCGGCCAACGTACGTGCGACGCGCGCATCGACGTCGAGCAGGCGTTCCGATTCGAGCAGGCCGATGAACAGGCCCAGGCGTTCGTTGATCTGGGTAATGACGAAGCGGTTGAAGGCGATGCTGTTGTCCAGCAGCCAGTGGAAAGTTTCGCGCCGCATGCAGGCGACGCGGGTATCGCGCAGGGCGATGACGTCATAGCGCCGCGGCTCGTTCTTGAGCATCGAGCCTTCGCCGAACCAGCCGCCGGCGGCGATGCCGGTGAAACTCGCGGTCTTGCCCGTGGCCCAGTCGCTGCACATCTTGGCCAGGCCGTCGATGACGCCGTGCCAGTGATCGGCGGGTTCGCCTTTATGACAGACATATCCGCCGGTCGGCACCTGGCGTTCGACGATGCCCTCGCGCGCCCGGCGATAGTCGTCATCCGATAAAGTCTGTGCCCAGCTTGTGCGGCGCAGCATGTCGTCGAGCGAGATCGCGGTTTTTGGGCAATTGTCAGGCACGCGACAATTATAGGCAGGAGAATCGCTTAGACTCAATTTCCGCAACGGATAAGTCGCGACAAAAGCGAGTCCGCATTGCTGGTGCTGGAGGAGAGAAAACGCATGGCTGCATCCCAATCGGGGCTGGCTTCAGGCCAGCTCGATACGTTTCCCCGTCTATTGCTGAATCACGCGGCGACGCGCGGCGAGCGTCCGGCGACGCGCGAAAAATATCTGGGCATCTGGCAAACCTGGAACTGGAGCCAGGTCGCCGCGGAAGTTCGCGCCATGGCCTGCGGCCTGGCGGAACTCGGTTTCAAGCGCGGCGACAACCTGGCCCTGATCGGCGACAACCGTCCGCGCCTGTACTGGGCGATGTGCGCCGCGCAGATGCTGGGCGGGGTGCCGGTGCCGATGTACCAGGACGCGGTGGCAACCGAAATGGCCTTCGTGCTGACTGACGGCGCGATACGCTTTGCCATCGTCGAAGACCAGGAGCAGGTCGATAAGCTGCTCGAAATCAAGGAGCAGTGCCCGGATCTGCAGCACATCCTCTACGACGATGCGCGCGGCATGCGCCACTACACCCAGACCTGGCTGCAGGGGCTGGACGAGGTGATGGCCATGGGCCGCATCCATGACAAGAACCAGCCGGACTTCATTCCCGGCGAAGTCGCCAAGGGCAGTCCGCAGGACGTCGCCGTGATGCTCTACACCTCGGGCACCACGGGCAAGCCCAAGGGCGTCTGCCAGACCCACGAGACCTTCATCGCCGCGGCGCAGAGCGGCGTCGGCTTCGACCACCTGACCGACCAGGAGGACATCCTCTCCTACCTGCCGATGGCCTGGGTCGGCGACCACCTGTTCTCCTATGCCCAGGCGCTGGTCGCCGGCTTCACCATCAATTGCCCGGAGTCGGGCGACACGGTGATGACCGACCTGCGCGAGATCGGGCCAACCTATTACTTCGCCCCGCCGCGCGTGTTCGAGAACCTGCTGACCACCGTGATGATCCGCATGGAGGACGCCGGCGCGCTGAAGCGCGGCATGTTCCATTACTTCATGGCCGTGGCCAAGCGCTGCGGATCGGATATTCTCGACGCCAAGCCCGGCGTTTCCGCCGCCGACCGCCTGCTGTATGCGCTGGGCAATCTGCTGGTCTATGGTCCCTTGCGCAACGTGCTCGGCATGAGCCGCATCCGCGTCGCCTACACCGCCGGCGCCGCGATCGGCCCCGACCTGTTCCGCTTTTACCGTTCCATCGGCGTCAATCTGAAGCAACTCTATGGCGCGACCGAGACCTGTGCCGCGGTTTGCCTGCAGCCGGACCGCGAGATCAAGTTCGACAGCGTCGGCAAGCCGGCGCCGGGCGTCGAGGTCAGGATCGCCGACAGCGGCGAGGTCCTGGTGCGCGGCAAACTGCTGCTCAAGGAGTACTACAAACGCCCCGACGCGACGGCCGAAGCGATCGACGCCGAAGGCTGGTTCCACACCGGCGACGCCGGCTTCTTCGACGAGGACGGCCACCTCAAGATCATCGATCGCGCCAAGGACGTCGGCAAGCTGGCGCACGGCGCGATCTTCGCGCCGAACTACATCGAGAACAAGCTCAAGTTCTTCCAGTACATCAAGGAAGCGGTCTGCTTCGGTCATGACCGCGACATGGTCTGCGCCTTCGTCAATATCGACATGGGTGCCGTCGGCAACTGGGCCGAACGGCGCGGCCTGCCCTATTCGGGCTATACCGACCTGGCCGGCAAGCGCGAGGTGCTGGAACTGATTCGGGAGTGCGTCGAGCAGGTCAATGCCGATCTGTCGCACGATGCGATGGTGGCCGAGACGCAGATCCATCGCTTCATGGTGCTGCACAAGGAACTCGACCCCGACGACGATGAACTGACGCGCACTCGCAAGGTCAGGCGCGGCTTCGTTGCCGAAAAATATGGCGTGCTGATCGACGCCCTGTATTCGGGGAAAACCTCGCAGTTCATCGAAACCCAGGTCAAGTTCGAGGACGGCCGCACCGGCAAAGTGTCGGCCGACCTGGTGATTTGCGACGTGAAGACCTTTCCCGTGATGAAGAAGGCCGCCTGAGATGAGTGGACGCAAGATCGGCGAGGTCATCCTCGACCTCAAGAACATCAGCCTCAGCTTCGGCGGCGTCAAGGCGCTGCAGAACATTTCCTTCGACGTGCGCGAACATGAAATTCGCGCCATCATCGGCCCCAACGGCGCCGGCAAAAGCTCGATGCTGAACGTGATCAACGGCGTGTACCGGCCGCAGGAGGGCGACATCATCCTGCGCGGTGTGCACCATGCCAACATGGACTCCTATGGCGCGGCCAAGGCCGGGCTGGCACGCACCTTCCAGAACATCGCGCTGTTCAAGGGCATGTCGGTGCTCGACAACATCATGACCGGGCGCAACCTGAAAATGAAGGCCAACATGCTGCAGCAGGCCATCTGGTTCGGCGTGGCGCAGCGCGAGGAACTGGCGCACCGGCTCAAGGTCGAGGAGATCATCGACTTCCTCGAAATCCAGCACATTCGCAAGACCCCGGTCGGTCGCCTGCCCTATGGCCTGCAAAAGCGCGTCGACCTGGCGCGCGCCCTGGCCATGGAACCGCAGATACTGCTGCTCGACGAACCGATGGCCGGTATGAACGTCGAGGAAAAGCAGGACATGTGCCGCTTCATTCTCGACGTCAATGACCAGTTCGGCACCACGGTGGTGCTGATCGAGCACGACATGGGCGTGGTGATGGACATTTCCGACCGCGTCGTGGTGCTCGATTACGGCAAGAAGATCGGTGACGGCACGCCCGACGAGGTGCGCGCCAATCCTGACGTCATCAGCGCCTATCTCGGCGCCAGCCACTGAGGAACCTGAACCATGGCATTTTTCCTGGAAACCCTGCTCGGCGGCCTTATGAGCGGCATGCTGTACTCGCTGGTGGCGCTGGGCTTCGTGCTGATTTTCAAGGCCTCCGGCGTGTTCAATTTCGCCCAGGGCGCGATGGTGCTGTTCGCCGCTTTGTCGATGGCGCGCTTTTCCGAATGGATCCCGCAGTGGCTGGGCATCGACAACCTGTTCATGGCCAACGTGCTGGCCTTCGCGGTGTCCATTCTGGTGATGTTCGCAGTGGCCTGGCTGGTCGAACGCCTGGTGCTGCGCCACCTGGTCAACCAGGAAGGCGCGACGTTGCTGATGGCGACGCTGGGCATCGCCTATGTGCTCGACGGCGTCGGCCAGACCGTCTTCGGCAGCGGCATCTACAAGATCGACGTCGGCATGCCGAAAGAACCGGTGATGATGCTGGAGAGCGTTTTCGAAGGCGGCATCCTGATCAACAAGGAGGACTTCGTCGCCGCCTTCATTTCGGCGCTGTTGGTGGTGGCGCTGAGCATCTTTTTCCAGAAGACGTCCACCGGGCGCGCGCTGCGCGCCGTGGCCGACGATCACCAGGCGGCTCAATCGATCGGCATTCCGCTGAACCGGATCTGGGTCATCGTCTGGTGCGTCGCTGGCATCACGGCGCTGGTGGCGGGGGTGATCTGGGGATCGAAACTGGGTGCGCAATTTTCCTTGTCGACCGTGGCGCTGCGCGCCTTGCCGGTGGTGATCCTGGGCGGCCTGACCTCGGTTCCCGGCGCGATCATCGGCGGCCTGATCATCGGCGTCGGCGAAAAGCTGTCCGAAGTCTATCTGGGGCCTTATGTCGGCGGCGGCATCGAGATCTGGTTTGCCTACATGCTGGCGCTGGTGTTCCTCCTGTTCAGACCCCAGGGTCTGTTCGGGGAGAAGATCATTGATCGGGTATGAACATGATCAATGATCTTTCAGTGCAGGCTAAGCTGCATAGCAGGTTAAGCGAAGCGGCCGTAACCAGAAATAAATTCGATCGCGTTTGAGACGAGGAATCAGGAATGTTCTATAGAGAAAACGGTCAGTTCAAGACCTCGTACAAATCGGATCAGCAGATCTTCCCGATCCCGCAGGACCGCTGGGCGATTTTTGCCATCATCGCCTTCGCCTTCTTCGCGATTCCCTTCATGGTCGACGAATACCTGTTCCGCGCCATCCTGATTCCCTTCCTGATCCTGTCGCTGGCGGCGCTGGGGGTGAATATCCTGGTCGGCTACTGCGGGCAGATCACGCTCGGCGCCGGCGCCTTCATGGCGGTGGGCGCCTACGCCGCCTACAATTTCCTGATTCGCGTCAGCGGCATGCCGGCGCTGGGCGCCATCCTGCTCGGCGGTTTCACGGCCGCGGCGGTCGGCATCGTGTTCGGCATCCCCAGCCTGCGCGTGCGCGGCCTCTACCTCGCGGTGGCAACGCTGGCGGCCCAATTCTTCTGGGACTGGGCCTTCCTGCGCGTCAAATGGTTCACCAATGACGCATCGTCGGGTTCCGTATCGGTGGCCGACATCGACGTCTTCGGCTGGATCGTCAATACCCCGACCGACAAATACCTGTTCTGCCTCGGCACCCTGGTGGTTTTCAGCTTCATGGCGAAGAATCTGGTGCGCGGCAACATGGGTCGGCAATGGATGGCGATTCGCGACATGGACGTGGCGGCGACGGTGATCGGCATTCGCCCCCTGTACGCCAAGCTCAGCGCCTTTGCCGTCAGTTCGTTTTATCTCGGGGTGGCCGGCGCTCTCTGGGGCATGATCAACCTCGGCTCCTGGGAGCCGGCGGCATTTTCGATCGACCGTTCCTTCCAATTGTTGTTCATGGTCATCATCGGCGGCCTGGGCGCCATCGCAGGCAGTTTTTTCGGCGCCGCGTTCATCGTGATTCTGCCGATCTTTCTCAATCAGATACTGCCGGTTATCGGAGGCCTGTTCGGGCTCGAAGTTTCCATCGCGCTGGTATCGCACGTCGAGATCATGATTTTCGGCGCGCTCATCGTTTTCTTCCTGATCGTCGAACCCCACGGCATCGCGCGTCTGTGGTCCACGGGCAGGGAGAAATTGCGTTTGTGGCCGTTCCCGCATTAATGAGTCAGGGGCGCGGACGGCGTAGTATTGCCGGACGCGCAGATCGGGTTTATTGCACGCGTATCACTAAATCATCCTAAGAGGAGAAAACATGAAACTACGCAAACTCGCTGTGGCAGCCTCAATCGCTGCGATCGGCTTTTCCGCTGCACTCACCGCGCCTGCGGCCTATGCGGCCGAAGAGCAGTTCTTCCCGGTCCTGGCTTACCGCACCGGCGCCTACGCACCGAATGGCGCGCCCTGGGCCAACGGCTTTGTCGACTACATGAAGCTGACCAACGCGCGCGGCGGCGTCAATGGTGTCAAGATGATCTGGGAAGAATGCGAAACCGGCTACGCCACCGACCGCGGCGTCGAGTGCTATGAGCGCCTCAAGGGCAAGCACGGCGGCGCGACCGCGGTGCAGCCGCTGTCCACCGGCATCACCTTCGCGCTGACCGAGAAGGCCCCGGTCGACAAGATTCCCGTCATCACCGCCGGCTACGGTCGCAGCGAATCGCAGGATGGTTCGGTATTCGGCTGGAATTTCCCGCTGATTGGCACCTACTGGATGGGCGCCGACGTGCTGGTGCAGCATATCGCCAAGAAGGAAGGCGGCTTCGACAAACTGAAGGGCAAGAAGATCGCCCTGGTCTATCACGACAGCCCCTACGGCAAGGAGCCTATCGCCCTGCTGCAGGAGCGCGCCAAGATGCACGGCTTCGACGTCCAACTGCTGCCCGTCGCCCACCCCGGCGTCGAGCAGAAGGCCACCTGGCTGCAGATTCGCCAGAGCAAGCCCGACTACGTTTTCCTCTGGGGCTGGGGCGTGATGAACTCGACCTCGATCAAGGAAGCGCAGGCCACCGGCTATCCGCGCGAGAAAATGTACGGCGTCTGGTGGTCGGGTGCCGAGCCCGATGTCAAGGACGTCGGCGACGGCGCCAAGGGCTACAACGCGCTGGCCATGCAGCATGGCGCCGAGCCGAACGCCAAGGTGATCAAGGACGTGCTGTCGATGGTTCATGCCAAGGGCCAGGGAACCGGGCCGAAGGATGAAGTCGGCCAGGTGCTTTACATGCGCGGCCTGATCTCGTCCATGCTGCAGGTCGAGGGCGTGCGTGCCGCACAGGCTCGCTACGGCAAGGGCAAGCGCATCACCGGCGAGCAAATGCGCTGGGGCCTGGAAAACATCAACCTCGACCAGAAGGCGCTCGACGCGCTGGGCTTCGCCGGCGTGATGCGTCCGGTGAAGACCTCCTGCCTCGACCACATGGGTTCGGCCTGGGCGCGCATCCACACCTGGGACGGCAAGAAGTGGAACTTCTCGTCCGACTGGTACCAGGGCGACGAGAAGGTGCTGCGGCCTTTGGTGATCAGTACCGCCGGCAAGTATGCGGAAGAGAAGAAGATCGTGCGGCGCACGGCCGACGACTGCAAGAAGTAAATCAGGGATCAGAGGCCAGGGATCAGGGATCAGATTGTTGGCGGCGCTTCGTGTCGCATATACATGTCGGATTCCTGTCCTTGGCCCTGCCCCCTGCCTACGCCGCACGTCTGATTCCTGATTCAAGATTCCTGACACCTGACACCTGATCCCCGAAATGACTACTGCCAACATTCTTCTCAACGTCAACAGCATCGAGGTGATCTACAACCACGTCATCCTCGTGCTCAAGGGCGTCTCCTTGTCCGTGCCCGACGGCAGCATCGTGGCCCTGCTGGGTGGCAACGGCGCCGGCAAGACGACGACCCTGCGCGCCGTCAGCAACCTGCTCCTCGGCGAGCGCGGTGAAGTGACCAAGGGTTCGATCGAATGTCGCGGCGAGCGCATCGAAGCGCTGACCCCGGCCGACCTTGTCAAGCGCGGCGTGGTCCAGGTCATGGAAGGCCGGCATTGCTTCGGCCACCTGACCATAGAGGAAAACCTGATGACCGGCAGCTACACGCGCAGCGATGGCAAGGCCGCCGTGGCGCAGACGCTGGAAAAGGTCTACAACTACTTTCCGCGCCTCAAGACGCGGCGCACCAGCCAGGCCGCCTATACCTCCGGCGGCGAGCAGCAGATGTGCGCCATCGGCCGCGCGCTGATGGCCAACCCGACCATGGTGCTGCTCGACGAACCCTCAATGGGCCTGGCGCCGCAGATCGTCGACGAGGTGTTCGCCATCGTCAAGGATTTGAACCAGCGGGAAAAGGTCACTTTTCTCCTGGCCGAACAGAACACCAACATGGCCTTGCGCTATGCGGATTTCGGCTACATCCTCGAAAACGGCCGCGTCGTCATGGAGGGTGCGGCCAAGGATCTGGCCAACAACGAGGACGTCAAGGAGTTCTACCTCGGCATCTCGTCGGGGGAGCGCAAGAGTTTCCGCGAGGCCAAGCACTACCGCCGCCGCAAGCGCTGGCTCGCTTAATCGGCCGCAGATCGTGCCGCATGGCGGCGTTGCTCGGCGGCTTATGTGCAATAGCACACGGCGCCACCTCGCGCCTTGCCCTGCGACGCGCTTTGCGGCCTCATCAACCCCCGGAGCTACGCACCATGTCCAAGTTTTTTGACGTCCTTGAAACCCGTTCCGCCGACGAACGAAAGTTGGCGCTGGCGACACGGCTGCCGCAGCAGATTGAGCATGCCAAGGCCAATGCCGCTTATTTCGCCGAGTCGCTGAAGCAGGTCGATGCCGCGGCGATCACTTCGACGGCGGCGCTGGCCGCGCTGCCGGTGGTGCGGAAGAGCGAGCTGATCGAACTGCAGAAGACGCGGCGGCCCTTCGGCGGCTTGGCGGCGTCGCAGTGGGGCAAGCTGGGGCGTGTGTTCTCCTCGCCCGGCCCGATCTACGAACCCGAAGGTCGCAGCGCCGACTACTGGCGCACGGCGCGCGCGCTTTACGCGGCGGGCTTCCGTGCCGGCGATCTGGTGCATAACAGTTTTTCCTATCACATGACGCCGGGCGCGTGGATCCTCGAAGCCGGCGCCCAGGCCTTGGGCTGCACCGTTTTTCCGGCCGGTGTCGGCCAGACCGAGCAGCAGGTGGCGGCGATGGCCGACTTGGCCCCCAACGGCTATGTCGGCACGCCGTCCTTTCTGCGCATCCTGCTGGAAAAGGCGGATGAACTGGGTATCGAGCTGCCTTCGCTGACCAAGGCGCTGGTCTCCGGCGAAGCTTTCCTGCCGCCGGTGCGCGACGCCTTGCTGGCACGCGGGGTCATTGGCTACCAGGCCTACGCGACGGCCGAGCTCGGTGTCATCGCGTATGAGACCGAAGCGCGCCAGGGACTGATTGTCGACGAGGGCGTGATCGTCGAAATCGTGCGCCCGGGCACCGGCGATCCGGTGCCGGAAGGGGAGGTCGGCGAAGTCGTGGTGACCACCTTCAACAGCGACTACCCCCTGATCCGTTTCGGCACGGGCGACCTGTCGGCTTTCCTGCCCGGCGTGTCCCCTTGCGGCCGCACCAACGTGCGCATCAAGGGCTGGATGGGCCGCGCCGACCAGACCACCAAGATCAAGGGCATGTTCGTCCATCCCGAGCAGGTGGCGGCGGTGGTCAAGCGTCATCCCCAGATCGCGCGGGCGCGGCTGGTGGTGACGAATCCGGACAGCACCGATCACATGACTCTGAACTGCGAAGTCGGCTCGCCCGGCGGCGATCTGGAGCAGGCCATCGCCGACAGCGTGCGCGATGTCACCAAGCTGCGCGCCGACGTCCAGCTGGTCGCGGTCGGCAGCCTGGCAAACGACGGCAAGGTGATCGAGGACTGCAGGAATTATGGCTGAGACCCGCGGCCCTCTGGCGGGGCTGCGCATCCTCGATCTGACCCGGCTGCTGCCGGGGCCGGTGGCGACCATGCACCTGGCCGATCTCGGTGCCGAGGTGATCAAGATCGAGGATACCGGCGCCGGCGACTATGCCCGCGCCATGGGCCCGGGCGAGCGCGCCGCCGGCGACAACGGCGGTACGGGCGACAGCCTGTTCTTCCGCCTGGTCAATCGCAACAAGAAAAGCCTGCGCCTGGACCTCAAGCAGGCGGCCGGCGTCGAAGTCTTTCTGCGCCTGGCGCAGGATGCTGACGTGATTTTCGAAAGCTTCCGTCCCGGCGTGGTGGACAAACTCGGCATCGGCTTCGAGGCGGTGCGCGCGATCAATCCGCGCATCGTCTATTGCGCGATCACCGGCTACGGACAGACGGGGCCCTGGGCGGACCAGGCCGGCCACGACATCAACTACCTGGCCACGGCGGGGCTGCTCGACCAGATCGGCACCCACGACGGCATGAGCAGCGGCCCGCCGGCGATTCCCAACCTGCAGATCGGCGACCTGCTGGGGGGAGCGCTCACTCCCCTGCTTGGCGTTCTTGCCGCAGTGATCGGCGCCAAGGCCACGGGGCGGGGCAGCCATGTCGATGTGGCCATGACCGACGCCGTGCTGGCGCACACCATCTTCCCGCTGGTCACCACGCTGGTGCACGGCCGTCCGGCGCCGCGCGGCGCCGACCTGTTGACCGGCGGCGTGCCCTGCTACGGCGTGTATCGCACCGCCGACGCGCGCTACCTGGCGGTGGGCGCGCTCGAACCCAAGTTCTGGCAGGCGCTGTGCGCGGCTATCGGGCGCCTCGACCTGGCGCCTTTCGGGCTGGCCACGGGAAGCAAGGGGCGCGAGGTGCGGGCCGAACTCGCCGACCTGCTGGCTTCCCAGCCGCTGGATCACTGGGAGCCGATCTTTGCCGCGGCGGACTGCTGCGTCACGCCGGTGCTGCGGCTGGACGAAGCCATGGCGCATCCGCAGATCGTCGCCCGGGAAATGCTGGTCGAGGTCGGCGGCACCCAACAGTACGCGCCGCCCTGCAAACTCTCGGCCTGGCCCTGGGCTGCGGCCACGCCGGCGCCGACGAGCGGGGCCGACAGTGAAGCGGTGTTGCGCGCAGCCGGCTACCTGGAAGCCGACATTGCGCGGCTGCGCGACAGCGGGGTAATTTAGCGGCGTGTCTCCCACGCTCACCCCGTTGCTTGCCCCGGCGCTCGCTCCGGCTCTTGCGCTGCTTCCCGATTTCGCGCTGATCCTGCTCGGCGCCAGTCTGCGCCGCTTGCTGCATCTGGGCGACCATTTCTGGAGCGGCCTGGAAAAGCTG
>JACPUD010000024.1 GCA_016192435.1 Rhodocyclales bacterium
AAATGGTGATGCCGGGAGATAACGTGGCGATGACGGTGCGGCTGATTGCGCCGATCGCGATGGAAGAGGGTCTGCGTTTCGCCATCCGTGAAGGCGGTCGTACCGTCGGCGCCGGCGTCGTCGCCAAGGTCATCGAATAACTATTGTTGCAATACGGCGAAAAGGGCGATAAAATCTCGCCCTTTCGCGATTTGCGCCCCCGCTCTTTAAGGATTTGTAATGCAAAGCCAGAAGATACGCATCCGCCTCAAGGCATTCGACTATCGCCTGATTGATCAGTCGGCGCTTGAAATCGTAGAAACGGCGAAGCGCACTGGCGCTGTCGTGCGCGGCCCGGTGCCGCTGCCGACGCGTATTGAGCGCTTCGACGTATTGCGGTCGCCGCACGTCAACAAGACTTCCCGGGACCAATTCGAGATTCGCACCCATTTGCGCCTGATGGACATCATCGATCCTACTGACAAGACGGTCGACGCGCTGATGAAGCTGGATTTGCCCGCTGGTGTGGATGTCGAGATCAAGTTGCAGTAATTCGTAATAGGGGCCCCTTCAAGGCGCCTGTCGTGGTGACTTTAGTCGCTGATTTTCGGTTTCTGTTGCTGCGCTTAACTCGGGTAAATCCGGCGTTTGTCTGCACTGAAGCTTTGTTTTGAAAGTGGGCCCGGCCAATCGTAGCTGGGGTTTAGGAGAATAAAATGAGTTTAGGCCTTGTTGGACGCAAGGTCGGCATGACGCGCGTATTTGCCGAGGATGGTTCTTCCATTCCGGTAACTGTGCTCGATGTGTCGAATAACCGCGTCACACAAATAAAGACGCCTGAGGTGGATGGCTATGCCGCCGTTCAGGTGACCTTTGGCAAGCGTCGCGCCAGTCGAGTGAACAAGGCTGCCGCGGGACATCTCGCCAAAGCCGGCGTTGAAGCCGGTGAAGTTCTCAAAGAGTTCCATGTTGCGCCGGACCAACTCGCCGGTTTCAAGCCGGGTGATGTTGTAGCGGCTAGCATTTTCAGCGTCGGTCAGAAAGTCGATGTGAGCGGCACCACGATCGGTAAAGGTTTTGCCGGTGCCATCACTCGTCACCACTTTTCGTCCAACCGGGCTTCTCACGGCAATTCGCTGTCGCACAACTCGGCGGGTTCGATCGGCATGGCGCAGGATCCTGGGCGGGTGTTTCCCGGCAAGCGTATGGCCGGACATCTCGGTGATGTCGCCCGCACGACGCAGAATCTGGAAGTCATTCGCGTCGATGAGGCGCGTCAACTCCTGCTCCTTCGAGGAGCTGTGCCTGGCGCCAAGGGGGGTGACGTGATTGTCGCCCCTGCCGTCAAGGCATCCAACTGAGCGGGGGTGGCATGGAACTTAAGCTAATTAATGACCAGGGTCAGGCCGCGGCAACCGTTACCGCCTCGGACGCGCTGTTTGGTCGCGATTTTAACGAAGCGCTGGTGCATCAGGTGGTGGTTGCCTATCAGGCAAACGCCCGCGCCGGTAATCGCAAACAGAAAGACCGCGAAGAGGTGCATCACAGCACCAAGAAGCCCTTTAGGCAGAAGGGTACCGGTCGCGCTCGCGCCGGTATGACGTCTTCCCCCTTGTGGCGCGGAGGCGGTCGTATCTTCCCGAATACCCCGGAAGAGAACTTCACGCAGAAGGTCAATCGCAAGATGTATCGCGCCGGCTTGGCGGCGATTCTGTCGCAGCTGGCCCGTGAAGACAGGCTGGTGGTGATCGAGGACTTCGCTATCGAGGCGCCGAAAACCCGCCTGTTCGCCCAAAAGCTCAAAGCCATGGGGCTCGATTCGATACTTCTCGTGACCGACAACCTGGACGACAATCTGGCGCTGGCGTCACGCAACCTGCCGAACGTGCTGGTGCTGGAGGCGCAGCAGGCCGATCCAGTGTCGCTGGTCCGTTTTCCCAAGGTGATTTTCACCAAGGGTGCCGTGGCCAAGATCGAGGAGATGCTGGCATGAGCAAGAACTTCAATCCAGAACGCTTGCTGCAAGTGCTGGTGGCCCCGCAAATTTCAGAAAAGGCCACATACATTGCCGACAAGAACGAGCAAGTGGTGTTCATTGTGACGCCCGACGCGACCAAGCCTGAAGTCAAGGCGGCCGTAGAAATGCTCTTCAAGGTCGAAGTCAAGTCGGTGCAGATCGCCAATCTGAAGGGCAAGATCAAGCGTGCGGGCCGCAACATCGGCCGTCGTAGCGACATCAGGAAGGCATTTGTCTGCCTCAAGCCCGGTCAGGAAATCAATTTTGCGGAAGGGGGGGCTGCTTAAATGGCTCTCGTAAAAGTCAAGCCGACCTCGCCGGGTCGCCGTGGTGTCGTCAAGGTCGTCAACCCGAATCTGCACAAGGGTCGCCCGCACGACAAACTCGTTGAATCGAAGACCCGAACCGCTGGCCGCAATGCGCATGGTCATATCACCACGCGGCATATGGGTGGCGGCCACAAGAAGCTTTACCGGGTTATCGATTTTCGCCGTGACAAGGATGGAATTCCGGGAAAGGTGGAAAACCTTCAGTACGATCCGAATCGTTCTGCGAATATCGCCCTGGTGCTATATGCTGACGGCGAACGCCGCTACATAATCGCCACCAAGGGCATGGTCGTTGGGCAGCCGGTGCTCAGCGGTCCCGAAGCTCCGATCAAGCCGGGCAATACCCTGCCGATTCGCAGCATTCCAGTCGGTACCACCATTCATTGTGTTGAGATGATGCCTGGCAAGGGCGCGCAGATTGCCCGTTCCGCAGGCACGTCGGCCCAGCTTCTGGCCCGTGAAGGCACCTACGCCCAGGTTCGGCTGCGTTCCGGCGAAATCCGCCGCATCCACGTCGAGTGCCGTGCCACGATCGGCGAAGTTGGCAACGAAGAACACAGTCTGCGCAAGATCGGCAAGGCCGGTGCGATGCGTTGGCGTGGGGTTCGGCCGACCGTTCGCGGCGTGGCGATGAACCCGGTTGATCACCCGCATGGCGGTGGTGAAGGACGTACTGGCGAGGGACGCGTTCCCGTCAGTCCGTGGGGCCAGCCGACCAAGGGCTATCGCACTCGCAACAACAAGCGCACGGACGTCATGATTGTCCAACGCAGGCCGAAAGGTAAGAGGTAAGACATGGCACGTTCTATCAAGAAGGGCCCGTTCATCGACGCTCACCTGCTGAAGCGGGTAGATGCGGCGCGCGCCTCCAACGACAAGCGCCCGATCAAGACATGGTCACGCCGTTCGACTATTCTTCCCGACTTCGTGGGATTGACCATTGCCGTGCATAACGGCAAGCAACACATCCCGGTCTATGTGTCGGAAAACATGGTTGGCCACAAGCTTGGCGAGTTCGCGCTGACGCGAACTTTCAAGGGTCACACGGGCGGCAAGAAAGCCGCTGCGAAGAAGTAAGGAGCGACGATGGAAACCAACGCAAACTTGCGCGGTGTCCGACTTTCTGCCCAAAAAGGCCGGCTTGTGGCCGATCTGGTGCGCGGCAAGCCGGTAGATCAGGCGCTCAGCATTCTGGCATTTTCGCCCAAGAAGGGCGCCGGCATCATCAAGAAGGTACTCGAGTCGGCGATTGCCAACGCCGAGCACAATGACGGCGCGGACATCGACGCATTGAAGATTACACGCATCTATGTGGAAAAGGGCACGGTGCTCAAGCGCTTTACGGCGCGAGCCAAGGGACGCGGCAACCGCATCCTCAAGCCGACTTGTCACATCTTCGTGACCGTTGGCGATTAAGGGGGACACATGGGACAAAAGATTCATCCGACCGGTTTTCGGCTTTCGGTCACTCGCAACTGGACTTCCCGCTGGTACGCCAGCAGCAAGACCTTCCCGCAAATGCTCAAGGAAGATATTGAAGTCCGCGACTATTTGAAGAAAAAATTGGCACACGCTTCTGTTGGTCGTGTGGTGATCGAGCGGCCGGCCAAGAACGCGCGGGTTACCGTCTACAGCGCCCGGCCAGGGGTTGTTATCGGCAAGAAGGGCGAGGATATCGAGCACCTGAAGGCTGAACTCCAGCGCAAAATGGGCGTGCCAGTGCATGTCAACATCGAAGAAATCCGCAAGCCGGAAATTGATGCCCAACTGATCGCCGACTCGATTGCTCAGCAACTGGAAAAGCGCATTATGTTCCGTCGCGCCATGAAGCGCGCGATGCAGAACGCCATGCGCCTGGGTGCTCAGGGTATCAAGATCATGAGTTCGGGTCGTCTGAACGGCGCCGAGATCGCTCGCAGGGAGTGGTATCGCGAAGGCCGCGTGCCTTTGCATACATTGCGTGCCGATATCGACTACGGCACTTCCGAGGCAAAGACAACGTACGGGATCATCGGTATCAAGGTCTGGGTATTCAAGGGCGAGATACTGTCACGCAGCGAAGCCTTGCTGGCGGCCCCGGAGCCTGCTGTTGATGACCAGCGCAAACCTCGCCGCAGTCCTGGACGCCCGCGCGAAGGTGAGGCGGACGCCAGGCCCGCAGCACGCCGTGCCCCCGCAAAAAAGACTGAAGAAATCAAGCCCGAAACCAAGCCGGAAGCCGTTGCTGCAGCGCCCAAGGCACCTGTCAAGCGCGTGCGCAAGGCGGCCCCGGCCACGGCCGAGGGTGTTGATAGCGCAGCGAAAGAAGGCAAGGAGTAAAACATGCTGCAACCTGCCCGCAGAAAATATCGCAAGGAACAAAAGGGTCGCAATACCGGGCTCGCCACCAGGGGTGCCAAAGTGAGCTTTGGCGAGTTCGGCCTAAAGGCCATCGGTCGCGGGCGCCTCACTGCCCGCCAGATCGAAGCTGCCCGCCGTGCCATGACCCGTCATATCAAACGCGGCGGCCGGATCTGGATCCGTATTTTTCCGGACAAGCCGATTTCGAAGAAGCCGCTGGAAGTTCGCATGGGTAACGGTAAGGGCTCTCCGGAATATTGGGTCGCCGAGATTCAGCCGGGCAAAGTCCTTTACGAAATGGACGGTGTTGACGAGACGCTGGCGCGAGAGGCTTTCCGCCTTGCTGCCGCCAAGCTCCCGCTTGAAACTACCTTCGTTACCCGCCATTTGGGATAAGTCATGAAAACAAGTGAGCTGAGAGCAAAAAACGTCGAGGACCTGCAAAAGGAGCTTTTGGAGTTGCGCAAGGCGCAATTCGGACTTCGCATGCAGGTGGCTACACAACAGTTGACCAATACCAGCCAGGTCGGCAAGGTGCGCAAGGACATCGCGCGCATCAAAACCATTCAGCGTGAGAAGGCGGCGGCAAAATGACGGATGCGACGACTCAAACCGTGCGACGTACCCTCCAGGGGCGTGTTGTGTCGGACAAAATGCAGAAGACCGTGACGGTGTTGGTTGAACGCAAGGTCAAGCATCCTGTTATCGGCAAAATCATGACGCGTTCAAAGAAATATCATGCACACGTTGAGGGTTTGGAGACTGTAGCGGGGGACCTGGTCCAGATTGAAGAGTGTTCCCCAATCTCCAAGACCAAGGCATGGCGCGTCGCCAAGGTTGTCGAGAAGGCCCGAGTGGTCTGATTGAAAACTTGCTGCGAAACATTCAGCAAGGCAAAAATACTAGTTGACAAGATGGTGGCGGGATGTAAAATCTTGCCTCTTTGCTCCGCCGGGGTATTCTCTGCCCGGCATTCCAGCCCCTAGCGGGCTCCAAGACTGATCGCGAGAGTTAACTCAAACGCGGATTAAGTTGGAGATGAAAAAATGATTCAAATGCAGTCTCTGCTGGATGTCGCCGACAACACTGGCGCGCGTTCGGTCATGTGCATCAAGGTGCTTGGTGGTTCTAAGCGCCGTTATGCCGGCATTGGTGATGTCATCAAGGTCAGCATCAAGGATGCCGCGCCGCGTGGTCGTGTCAAAAAAGGTGAGGTCTATAGCGCAGTAGTGGTGCGTACCGCCAAGGGTGTGCGTCGTTCGGACGGCTCGCTCATCAAGTTTGACGGCAACGCAGCAGTATTGCTGAACAACAAGTTGGAACCGATCGGCACGCGCATCTTCGGCCCGGTGACGCGCGAACTGCGTACCGAGCGATTTATGAAGATAGTCTCGCTGGCTCCCGAGGTTCTTTGAACCGGCAATCGAGGACTCGATCATGAATAAGATTCGTAAAGGTGACGATGTTGTCGTTATCACAGGCAAAGACAAGGGTAAGCGAGGCGTCGTATTGAGTAGTCTCGATGCTGACCGTCTGCTGGTTGAAGGCATCAATCGCGTCAAAAAGCACACCAAGCCTAACCCGCTCAAGGGTAATCAGGGCGGCATTATCGAGAAAGAAATGCCGATCAATATTTCCAATGTGGCGTTGTTCAATCCTGCCACCCAGAAAGCGGATCGCGTTGGTTTCAAGCTGCTCGACGACGGTCGCAAAGTCCGGGTGTTCAAGTCGAACGGCGAAGTTGTTGACGCGTAAGGATCAGTCATGGCGCGCTTGCAGGAATACTACAAACAAACAGTCGTTCCCGAACTGCTCGAGAAGTTCGGTTACAAGTCGATTATGGAAGTTCCGCGCATCACCAAGATCACCCTGAACATGGGTGTGGGTGAGGCGGTCGGTGACAAGAAGGTGCTTGATCACGCCGTCGCCGATATGACGAAGATTGCCGGTCAAAAGCCTGTGGTTACCAAGGCGCGCAAGGCAATCGCCGGCTTCAAGATTCGCGAAGGCTATCCGATCGGCTGCATGCTCACGCTGCGCGGAAATCACATGTACGAGTTTCTTGATCGCCTGGTCACGATAGCAATGCCGCGCATCCGCGATTTCCGCGGAATTTCCGGCAAAGGTTTCGATGGGCGTGGCAACTACAACGTTGGGGTCAAGGAACAGATTATTTTCCCTGAAATTGAGTACGACAAGATCGATGCGTTGCGTGGCATGAATATCAGCATCACCACCACCGCGAAGAACGACGAAGAAGCGAAGGCGCTTCTCGCCGCATTTAAGTTCCCCTTCAAGAACTGAGGGACGTATGGCGAAACTAGCTCTAATTAACCGCGAAGAAAAGCGCGCCAAGACGGTGGCGAAGTATGCCGCCAAGCGCGCCGAACTTTTTGCCGTAATCAACAACGTCAAGCTGTCGGACGAGGAGCGCATGGATGCGCGACTGAAGCTCCAGCAGTTGCCCCGCAACGCGAGTCCGTCCCGTCAGCGCAATCGTTGCGCACTGACCGGGCGTCCGCGCGGTGTGTTCCGCAAGTTCGGTCTGTGTCGCAACAAACTGCGCGAGATTGCCATGCGCGGCGAAGTGCCCGGCATGACCAAGGCGAGCTGGTAAGGAGAGCGATATGAGCATGACCGATCCAGTTGCTGACATGTTGACCCGCATCCGCAATGCGCAGATGGCGGAGAAAGTGTCCGTTTCCATGCCGTCCTCCAAGCTAAAGGTGGCTATTGCCAAGGTGCTGAAGGATGAAGGCTATATTGATGATTTCGCGATTCGTGAGAATGGCGCCAAGCCCGAACTCGATGTTGCCCTCAAGTACTATGCCGGGCGTCCGGTGATTGAGCGGATCGAACGTGTTTCCAAGCCGGGCCTGCGTGTCTATAAGGGCAAGGATGATCTGCCTCGCGTCATGAACGGGCTGGGTGTTGCCATCGTCTCCACGCCTAAGGGTGTGATGACCGACCGCCGTGCGCGGGCGGGCAATATGGGCGGCGAAGTTCTCTGCATCGTCGCCTAAGGAGCCGCTACCATGTCACGCATTGCAAAATATCCGGTTGATGTACCCAAGGGCGTCGAAGTCACGCTCTCCGATACCGAGGTCGCGATCAAGGGACCACTGGGCACGTTGAAGCAGTTCATGTTGCCGGCCGTAAAAGTCGAGAGAGATGGCGAGCAACTGCTCTGCCGGGCCATTGATGGGGCGCCCAACGCGGGCGCCATGTCGGGTACCATGCGCGCGCTGCTTAACAATATGGTTATCGGCGTAACCAAGGGTTTTGAAAAGAAGTTGAATTTGGTGGGCGTTGGCTATCGTGCCCAGGCACAGGGGGCCAAGCTGAATCTTACGCTGGGCTTTTCGCACCCGGTGGTGCATGACATGCCAAACGGCATCAAGGTTGAAACGCCGACCCAGACTGAGATCCTCATCAAGGGGATCGACAAGCAAGTGGTTGGTCAGGTAGCCGCTGAAGTTCGCGCCTACCGGTCTCCGGAGCCCTACAAGGGCAAGGGTGTCCGGTATTCGGACGAAGTGGTTGTCATCAAGGAAACCAAGAAGAAATAATCGAGGCGCTGAATCATGGAAAAGAAACAGGCTCGTCTGCGCAGGGCGCGCAAAACCCGCGCCAAAATTGCGGAGCTCAAGGTGGTGCGCCTCGCGGTGCATCGCAGTAACTTGCATATCTCCGCCCAGATTTTCTCGGACTGCGGCACCCGTGTACTCGCTGCCGCTTCGACCATGGAGCCGGAAGTGCGGAGCCAGGTCCCGAACGGCGGTAACGTCAACGCCGCCAAAACGGTGGGCAAACTCATCGCCGAGCGGGCCAAAGCGGCCGGCATCGAGCAGGTTGCGTTCGACCGCTCCGGTTTTCATTACCACGGCCGCGTCAAGGCGCTGGCTGAAGCCGCCCGAGAGGGCGGTCTCAAGTTCTAAGCGAGACGGACATGGCTAAACCGCAAGGCAGGAAACAGCAGCAGGTCCAGGAAGAGCGCGACGATGGCATGCGCGAGAAGATGGTGTCCATCAATCGCGTGACCAAGGTTGTGAAGGGTGGTCGAATTCTGGGTTTCGCCGCGCTGACCGTGGTAGGCGACGGCGATGGCGGCATCGGCATGGGCAAGGGCAAATCCCGTGAAGTTCCGGTCGCCGTCCAAAAAGCGATGGAAGAGGCTCGGCGCAAAATGTCCAAAATCAGTCTAAAGGACGGCACTCTGCACCACACGGTCAAGGGTAAGCATGGCGCCACTACGGTGCTGATGTCGCCCGCATCCCCGGGTACCGGTGTTATTGCTGGCGGCCCGATGCGCGCCGTGTTCGAAGTGATGGGGGTGACCGACGTGGTCGCCAAGACAATCGGCTCGACCAATCCGTACAACGTGGTGCGCGCAACGCTGCATGGCTTGTTGGCGATGAGCACCCCGGCCGAGATCGCCGCCAAACGTGGCAAGGCCATAGCCGAAATTCTGGAGTAGAACCATGGCTGAAAAAACAATCAAGGTCACGCTGGTGAAGAGTGTGATCGGTACCAAGCAGGATCATCGTGCGACGGTTCGCGGCCTGGGCTTGAGAAAATTGAATAGTTCGGCTCAACTCGAGGATACGCCTGCGGTGCGGGGCATGATCCGCAAAGTGGCCTATCTGCTGAAGTGCGAAGGCTGAGGGGATATCGATGAGCATGGAACTTAACAATCTGAAGCCGGGCGCTGGCGCCAAGCATGCTGCGAAGCGCGTGGGGCGCGGCATCGGCAGCGGACTTGGCAAGACCGCTGGTCGCGGACACAAGGGCCAGAAGTCGCGAGCCGGTGGTTTTCATAAGGTAGGCTTTGAAGGCGGCCAGATGCCGCTGCAAAGGCGTTTGCCCAAGCGTGGATTCGTTTCCCTGACGGCTAGTCGCAATGTTGAAGTGCGTCTGTCCGAGCTGGACAAGTTGCCGGTTGAAGAAGTGGATCTGTTGGTTCTGAAGCAGGCGGGTGTAATTGCAGGTGACGCCTTGTCAGCGAAAGTCATTCTGTCGGGCAAGCTGAATCGCAAGATAGCGCTGAAGGGCGTCGGTGCGACCAAGGGTGCCCGTGCCGCGATCGAAGCGGCCGGCGGCTCCGTAGCGGACATCGCCGCTGCCTGATAGCGGACGAGGACGGACACAGTGGCAAATCCCCAGGCAACAGCTCTCGGCAAGTCCGGAAAATTCGGCGACCTCTGGCGCCGACTCTGGTTCCTGCTGGGCGCATTGGTGGTTTACCGGATCGGCGCGCATATTCCTGTGCCGGGCATCGATCCGGTAAAGCTGGCCGAGTTGTTTCAGGGTCAGCAGGGCGGGATTCTTGGCGTGTTCAACCTGTTTTCAGGCGGCGCACTATCCCGCTTCACACTGTTTGCATTGGGCATCATGCCCTATATCTCCTCATCGATCATCATGCAGTTGATGACGATTGCGGTGCCTTCGCTCGAGGCCCTGAAGAAGGAGGGTGAGGCAGGACGACGCAAGATCACCCAATACACTCGTTACGGTACAGTCGCCTTGGCGCTGTTCCAGGGTTTGGGCATGGCCGTCGCCCTCGAATCGCAGGCCGGGCTGGTTCTCGATCCGGGCCTCATGTTCCGCTTCGTGACCGTCCTGACGTTGCTGACCGGAACGATGTTCCTGATGTGGCTGGGCGAGCAGATCACCGAGCGTGGCTTGGGCAACGGCATATCGATCATTATTTTTGCGGGTATCGTTGCCGGGCTACCGAGCGCGTTGGGCGGGCTCTTCGAACTGGTCCGTACCGGGGCGATGCATGCAATTTCGGCGTTGTTCATTTGCGTCCTTGTGGTTTTGGTCACCGGCTTCGTGGTGTTCGTGGAAAAGGGCCAACGCAAGATCCTCGTGAACTATGCCAAGCGCCAAGTCGGAAACAAGGTGTACGGCGGACAGAGTTCGCATCTGCCTTTGAAGCTCAATATGTCAGGCGTGATTCCGCCGATCTTCGCGTCCTCGATCATTTTGTTCCCGGCCACTGCGGCCGGCTGGTTCGGGTCCGGCGAGGGCATGACCTGGCTCAAGGACATCGCGGCAACGCTCTCGCCGGGGCAGCCGATTTACGTGATGCTGTATGCGACGGCAATTGTGTTTTTCTGCTTCTTCTACACCGCCCTGGTATTCAATTCCAAGGAGACGGCGGACAACCTGAAGAAGAGCGGCGCATTCGTTCCCGGCATTCGTCCGGGCGATCAGACGGCCCGCTACATCGACAAGATTCTTACCCGTCTGACGCTGGCCGGCGCGATCTATATCACGGTGGTCTGCCTGTTGCCCGAATTCCTGATCCTGAAGTGGAACGTGCCGTTTTATTTTGGGGGTACCAGCCTCTTGATTATTGTTGTGGTGACAATGGACTTCATGTCTCAGGTCCAGGCCTATGTTATGTCGCACCAGTACGAAAGTCTTCTGAAGAAGGCCAATTTCAAGGGGGCGGGTTTCCCGGCTCGCTGAACCATGTCGAAGGAAGACGTAATCGAAATGCAGGGAGAGATTGTCGAAAATCTCCCGAATGCCACGTTCCGAATCAAGCTCGAGAACGGGCATGTGGTCCTTGGCCATATCTCCGGCAAGATGCGCATGCACTACATTCGCATTCTTCCCGGCGACAAGGTCACCGTGCAGCTCACGCCTTACGACCTTTCCAAGGGTCGTATCGTGTTTCGCGCCAAGTAGTTTGGCAATAATTTCCGGAGAAATCCAATGAAAGTTCTGGCTTCGGTCAAACGTATCTGTCGCAATTGCAAAGTCATTCGCCGCAAGGGTGTGGTCAGGATCATTTGCACCGACCCGCGGCACAAGCAGCGTCAGGGTTGATAGAGCGATTCTGATCAGATATAATCTACGGTTTCGCGTTTTTCAGCTAGCCCACCAATAACCGCATCAGCGGCGACGAACAGGTAAGCACATGGCTCGTATAGCAGGCGTCAACATCCCGAATCACCAGCACGCGGAGATTGCTCTCACCGCGATCTATGGTATTGGCCGCACCCGCGCACGGAAAATCTGTGACGCGGTTGGCGTCAAGCGTTCGGCAAAGATCAAGGAACTCACCGACAGCGAAATGGATCGCCTGCGTGAAGAGGTAGGCAGGTTCACCGTCGAGGGCGATTTGCGCCGCGAAACGACGATGAACATCAAGCGCCTCATGGATCTTGGCTGCTATCGCGGCGTGCGTCACCGGCGCGGACTGCCCGTGCGCGGACAGCGCACCCGTACCAACGCACGGACCCGCAAGGGACCGCGCAAGGCAATTTCGATGGGCAAGAAGTAAACCAGGAACCATTACATGGCTAAGACCGCAACCAAAGTTCGCAAGAAGGTCAAGAAGAACGTCGCTGAAGGCATTGCGCACGTTCACGCTTCCTTCAATAACACCATCATCACCATCACCGATCGCCAGGGCAACGCGCTGTCGTGGGCCACGTCCGGTGGCGCCGGCTTCAAGGGTTCGCGCAAGTCCACGCCGTTTGCCGCGCAGATCGCCGCCGAAGCTGCCGGCAAGGCAGCGCAGGAGTGCGGTGTCAAAAACCTGGAAGTTCGCATCAAGGGCCCCGGCCCCGGACGCGAATCAGCGGTTCGCGCGCTCAATGCGCTTGGCATGAAGATCACCAGCATCACCGACATTACCCCGATTCCCCACAATGGATGCCGGCCGCCCAAGCGCCGTCGCATCTAAGGCAGATACGACACCATGGCCCGAAATCTAGACGCAAAATGCCGCCAGTGCCGCCGTGAGGGCGAGAAGCTGTTCCTCAAAGGCGAGAAGTGCTTCACTGACAAATGTTCCGTTGAGCGCCGCGCCTACGCGCCCGGCCAGCACGGCCAAAAGTCCGGACAGCGCTTGTCCGGTTACGGTACGCAACTGCGCGAAAAGCAAAAAATCCGTCGCATTTATGGCGTTCTCGAGCGACAGTTCCGCAAGGTGTTCGGCGAGGCCGAAGCCAAGAAGGGACAGACCGGCGAGAACCTGCTGAAGCTGCTCGAAGGTCGCCTCGACACCGTTGCTTACCGCATGGGTTTTGGTGTCTCACGCGCCGAAGCACGCCAAGTCGTGCGCCACAATGGCGTGCTGATCAACGGCAAGCCCGTAAATATCCCGTCCTACAACGTGCGTCCCGGGGACGTCATCCAGTTGCTCGACAGCACCCGCGGTCATTTGCGCACCAAAGCCGCGCTGGAAGCTGCCGAGTCACGCGGTTTCCCGGCATGGATCGAGGTGGATGTCAAGGCTGGCAAGGGTGTGTTCAAGTCCTATCCGGCACGCGAAGATCTGCCGCCCTCGATCAACGAGGGTCTGGTCGTCGAACTGTATTCGCGTTAATAAGTAGTTATGCGCCTGGCGTCCTTCGGACGCCAGGCGTCGTCCATTTGAAGGAATGCACATGCACACACTTCTGAAACCCCGCAGTATCGATGTCCAGCAGCTTTCGCCGGTGCATGCCCGCGTGGTCATGGAGCCGTTTGAACGCGGCTATGGCCACACGCTGGGCAATGCCCTGCGCCGCATCCTGCTGTCCTCCATGGAAGGCGTGGCCCCGACCGAAGTGTCGATCGAAGGCGTGCTCCACGAATACTCGACGCTGGACGGCGTGCGCGAGGACGTGGTTGACGTGCTGTTGAACCTGAAGGGCGTGGTGCTGAAGATGCACAATCGCCGCGAAGCCACCCTGACGCTTTCCCGCGATGGCGAGGGTGTGGTGACGGCGCGCGACATTGAAACCACCCACGACGTCGAAATCGTCAACCCGGATCACGTCATTGCCCATATCGCACCCGGTGGCAAGCTCAACATGCAGATCCGCGTCGAATCCGGCCGCGGCTACGTGCCGGCCAATCAGCGCGAAATCGCCCGCGAGAACCGCGCCATCGGCCAGATCATGCTCGATGCCTCGTTCAGCCCGGTGCGTCGCGTCAGCTATTCGGTCGAGTCGGCCCGTGTCGAACAGCGCACCGACCTCGACAAGCTGATTCTCGACATCGAGACCAATGGCGCGATCGACAATGCCGAGGAGGCGGTGCGTACCGCAGCCCGCATCCTGATGGAACAGCTGTCGGTGTTCGCCGATCTTGAAGGCACGCCGATGTCCGCCGAGGCGCCGAAGCAGACCTCGGTCGATCCGGTACTGGTGCGCCCGGTGGATGATCTGGAACTGACGGTCCGTTCCGCCAACTGCCTCAAGGCCGAGAACATCTATTACATCGGTGATCTGATCCAGCGCACCGAAACCGAATTGCTCAAGACCCCGAACCTGGGTCGCAAGTCGCTCAACGAAATCAAGGAAGTGCTGGCTTCGCGCGGCCTGACCCTGGGCATGAAGCTCGAAAGTTGGCCGCCGGCCGGACTGGAAAAGCTCGCGTAAGCGAGCCTTCAGTAAAGACTTACCTTTAGGTTAGTCGTAACTAAAAGCTCGCCTGATAGTTTCAAGACCGGCCCTCGGCCCGGTTGCTTCATCTGATTCATTGTTGTATTTGCGGCACCGATTCACAAACTCTCGATAACCATTAACCGGCCATTTGCATTGCGCGATGGCCGCAAAAAACGAGGACATCAAAATGCGTCACGGTAACGGACTTCGCAAACTCAATCGCACCTCGGCGCATCGCCAGGCGATGCTGCGCAACATGGCAGTCTCCCTGCTGCGCCACGAGGCCATCAAGACCACCCTGCCCAAGGCCAAGGAATTGCGCCGCGTGGTCGAGCCCCTGATCACGCTGGGCAAGAAGCCGAGCCTGGCCAATCGGCGCCTGGCTTTCGATCGCACGCGCGATCGCGAAATCGTCGGCAAGCTGTTCGACGAGCTCGGCCCGCGCTACGCCGCCCGCAACGGCGGCTATCTGCGCATCCTCAAGATGGGCTTCCGCGTCGGCGACAATGCGCCGATGGCCTATGTCGAGCTGCTCGACCGTCCGGCGGGCGACACTGCCGAG
This sequence comes from Rhodocyclales bacterium, assembly GCA_016192435.1. Taxonomy (GTDB): domain Bacteria; phylum Pseudomonadota; class Gammaproteobacteria; order Burkholderiales; family Rhodocyclaceae; genus Sulfuritalea. The sequence continues at coordinate 14,620 of JACPUD010000024.1, forward strand.
GCTCCCGTGGCCGAATAAGCCAGAGCGATGCAAAAAAAGCCGGGCGATGCCCGGCTTTTTTATTGCCTCCGCGAATCCAGAAATCCCGCCATGCGGGTGAGGCCTTGCTCGATCTGCTCGCGATCGACTGTATAGGCAAAGCGCATGTGCCGTTGTGGCGCGTTGCGGCCGAAATCCAGGCCCGGCGTCGCGGCCACGCCCGCTTCGGTAAGCAGTTGCCCGGCAAGGACGTCGCTGTCGGCGGCCAGGGCGCTGCTGTCGGCATACACATAGAATGCGCCATGCGGTTCGGCGGCGATCTTGAACCCGAGCTGGCGCAGACCGGGCAGAAGGACGTCCCGCCGCAAGGCGAACTCGTGGCGGCGGGCTTCGAGGATGGCCATCGTAGCCGGGTCGAAAGCAGCCAGCGCCGCATGCTGGGCCACGGTCGATGGTGCGATGTAGAGGTTTTGCGCCAGCTTTTCGATCTCGCGTACATGGCGTTGCGGTGCGACCAGCCAGCCCAGGCGCCAGCCGGTCATGCCGAAATACTTGGAAAAGCTGTTGATGACAAACACCTCGTCGCTGATCGCCAGCGCCGATTGTGCGTCCGCTCCATAAGTCAGGCCATGGTAGATTTCATCGACCAGCAGCGTGCCGCCGCGGACCGCAACAGCATTGGCCAAAGATGCCAGGCTCGCGGCATCGAGCAAGGTGCCGGTCGGATTGGCCGGCGAGGCCACCAGCAGACCACGTGTCTGCCCGGTCCAGGCGGCCGCAACCTGCTGCGCCGTGGGCTGGTAGTTCGCTGCAGCCTCGACGGCGAGCGATGTCGGCCTGCCTTCGAGCAGGCGCAGGAAGTTCCGGTTGCAGGGGTAGCCGGGGTCCGGCAGCAGCCATTCGTCGCCGGGATTCACCAGCACGCCGAGCGCCAGCAGCAGGGCCCCGGAGGCGCCCGCGGTGACCACGATCCGCCCCGGCGAAATGTCCAGGCCGTAGCGTGTGTGGTAGAAGCCGCTGATGGCTTCGCGCAACCGGGTCAGGCCGAGGGCCGCCGTGTAGTGCACGTGACCGCCGGCGAGAAAGCGTTGGGCGGCTTCCAGGATCGGGTCGGCCGTGGCAAAGTCGGGTTCGCCTACCTCCAGGTGAATGATCGAACGGCCCGCGGCTTCCAGCGCCGCGGAGCGCGCCATCAACTCCATGACATGAAACGGCGCGATCTGCGCCATCCGTGCGGCGATGTTCACTCGGTTCTCCAAAAGTAACGGCCGCCTTGCGCGAAGCAGGGCGGCCGGTTCATGGTTCGGCGTACTGCCAGCGCCTAGTCTTAATCCACCAGCGCCAATTCGAAGAGTTCGCGCTTGAGGGTCAGCGAGCGCGGCAGGCGGCTCTTCAGCTTGTCGAACCATTCGGCGTGCAGCTTGAGTTCTTCGCGCCAGGCGGCGGTGTCCACGGCGGTGAGCTGCTCGAACTGCGCCTTGCTGACTTCCTCGCTGCCGCTCCAATCCAGGTCTTCGAAGCGCGGCATCCAGCCGAGCGCGGTTTGCCTGGCGTCGGCCCGGCCGGCACAGCGACCGACCACCCACTTGAGGACGCGCATGTTCTCGCCGAAGCCCGGCCACATGAAGTTACCTTCGGCATCCTGACGGAACCAATTGACGGTAAAGATGCGCGGTGCATGCTCGATTTGATGGCCGACGCGCAGCCAGTGGTTGAAGTAGTCACCCATGTGGTAACCGCAGAACGGCAGCATGGCAAACGGGTCGCGGCGCACGATACCCTGGACGCCGGCAGCCGCGGCCGTGGTTTCCGAACCGAGTGTGGCTGCCATGTAGACGCCGTAGTTCCAGTTGAAGGCCTCGAACACCAGTGGCACCGTAGTCGAGCGGCGGCCGCCGAAAATGAAGGCCGAGATCGGTACGCCGGCGGGATTCTCCCAGTCCGGGTCGATTGAGGGGCACTGGCTGGCCGGCGCGGTGAAGCGCGAATTGGGATGGGCGGCCTTGCGCCCGGTCTCTTTGGCGATCTGCGGCGTCCAGTCCTGGCCCTGCCAGTCGATGCAGTGCGCGGGCGGCTCCTTGCTCATGCCTTCCCACCAGACATCGCCATCGTCGGTCAGGGCGACATTGGTGAAAATGATGTTTTCCTTCAGCGTCGCCATGGCGTTGAAATTGGTCTTTTCGCTGGTGCCGGGGGCGACGCCGAAAAAGCCGGCCTCCGGATTGATGGCGTAGAGACGGCCATCCTGCCCCGGCTTGATCCAGGCGATGTCGTCGCCGACGGTGGTGACCTTCCAGCCGCCGAGGCTCTCCGGCGGAATCAACATGGCGAAGTTGGTTTTGCCGCAGGCCGAGGGGAAGGCCGCGGCGACATAGGATTTTTCGCCTTCCGGGGATTCGACGCCGAGGATCAGCATGTGCTCGGCCAGCCAGCCTTCGTCACGCGCCATGGTCGAGGCGATGCGCAACGCAAAGCATTTCTTGCCCAGCAGCGCATTGCCGCCATAGCCGGAGCCGAAGGACCAAATCTCGCGGGTCTCCGGGAAATGACTGATGTACTTGGCCTTGTTGCACGGCCATTTGACGTCGGCCTGGCCGGGTTGCAGCGGATGACCCACACTGTGCAGGCAGGGCACGAAAACGCCATCGCTGCCGAGTTGATCGAGTACCGCGCGGCCCATGCGCGTCATGATGCGCATGTTGACCACTACATAGGGGCTATCCGAGAGTTCGATGCCGATGTGAGCGATCGGCGAGCCGATCGGACCCATCGAGAAGGGGACCACGTACATCGTGCGCCCGCGCATGCAGCCCTTGAACAGGCCGCGCAGGGTTTCCTTCATCTTGTCCGGATGTTCCCAGTTGTTGTTGGGACCGGCATCTTCCGGATCCGAGGTACAGACGTAGGTGCGGTCTTCGACGCGGGCGACGTCGGATGGATCGGACTGGACGAGAAAGGAGTTCTTGCGTTTGGCCGGGTTGAGTCGAATGACGCTGCCGGCCGCAATCATCTGTTCGAAGAGTCGATCGGATTCTTTCCGCGAGCCGTCGCACCAGACGACTTCATCGGGTTCGGTCATTGCGGCAACTTCGGCTACCCAGGCGACCAGACGGGCGTGTTTGACGTAGGCCGGGGCTTGGAACGGTTTCGGCTGGTTCATGACGCGAGAATCTCCACTATGGAATTGAAGTCGCGCCGGCCTGCCGGGCGATCAGCGGGTAGGGATCGACAAGGCTTCCGGCTGTCCGCAACTGAGGGCGGGGTGGCCCGATTGCGGAGCTGACATAAACGCAAATTATCCCACAATCGAATGCCGCTCGCGGCGGGCCGACAGCTGCTGCCCTCCTCTTGCGGGTAGCAATGACCCGTTATGGTGACCTGCCTGCCGGCCACTTAGGGGAAATGCGCCGGGAATCTTCCGGTTTGTCACAAAGTTGGTGTTGGCGGCACGGCGCTACAATTGAGGCCGAAGCTAACAGGAGATGGTTTTCATGGACGAACGTATCCGCGCAGCGGCGCTGGAATATCACCGCAACCCCAAACCCGGCAAGATTGCCGTAACCCCGACCAAGGCGTTGACCGGTCAGGCCGATTTGTCGCTGGCCTACTCTCCTGGCGTTGCCGCCGCCTGCGACGAGATCGTGCGCGATCCCTCCACGGCGGCCTTGTATACCTCGCGCGCCAATCTGGTGGCGGTCATCACCAATGGCACGGCGGTTCTGGGCCTGGGCAATATCGGGCCGCTGGCGGGCAAGCCCGTGATGGAAGGCAAAGGCGTGCTGTTCAAGAAGTTTGCCGGTGTCGATGTATTCGACATCGAGATTGCCGAGAACGATCCCGACAAGCTGGTGGATATCATCGCCTCGCTGGAGCCGACCTTCGGCGGCATCAACCTGGAAGACATCAAGGCACCGGAGTGCTTCTATGTCGAAGCCAAGCTGCGCGAACGGATGAAGATCCCGGTCTTCCACGATGACCAGCATGGTACAGCGATCATCGCCAGCGCCGCGGTGCTCAACGGCATGCGGGTGGTCGGCAAGGATCTCGCCCAGGTCAAGCTGGTCTGTTCCGGCGCCGGGGCTGCGGCGATCGCCTGCCTCGACCTGCTGGTGAGTCTCGGTCTTGAGCCGAAGAACGTCTTCGCGGTCGATAGCAAGGGTGTGATCCATACCGGACGCGAAGGGCTTGACCCCTCGAAATTGCGCTATGCGCAGGCGACCGATGCGCGTTCGCTGGGCGACGCGATCATCGGTGCCGACATCTTCCTCGGCCTGTCGGCGGCGGGCGTGCTGAAACCCGAGATGGTCAAGACCATGGCGCGCGATCCGCTGATCCTCGCCATGGCCAATCCCGACCCGGAAATCCGTCCGGAGGAAGCCAAGGCCGTGCGTCCCGATGCCATCATCGGTACCGGACGCTCGGACTATCCGAACCAGGTCAACAACGTCCTGTGTTTTCCGTACATGTTCCGCGGCGCGCTCGACGTTGGCGCCACGACCATCAACGAGGCAATGAAAGTCGCCGCCGTGAGGGCGATTGCGGAACTTGCGCATGCCGAACAGTCGGAGGTAGTGACGGCCGCCTACGGCACGGAGGAGCTTTCCTTCGGCCCCGAATATCTGATTCCGAAACCCTTCGATCCGCGCCTGATCATCAAGGTGGCGCCGGCGGTGGCGCAGGCGGCCATGGATTCCGGCGTCGCCACGCGGCCGATTGCCGACATGGACGTGTATGCCCAGCAACTGAACGACTTTGTCTATTCCACCGGGCTGCTGATGCGTCCGGTGTTCATCGCCGCCAAGAAGAAGCCGGCCCGGGTGGTTTTCTGCGAAGGGGAGGATGAACGCGTGTTGCGTGCCGTGCAGACGGTATGCGACGAAGGCCTGGCGCTGCCGATCCTGATCGGACGTCCCGAAGTGGTGGACAAGAGCATCGCCCGTCACGGCCTGCGCATTCGCGCCGGCGAGCATTTCGAACTGGTCAGCCCGGATTCCGATCCGCGCTACAAGGAACTCTGGCAGGACTACCATGGCCTGATGTCGCGCCGGGGCGTCAGTATGGAATATGCCAAGCGCGAGATGAGGCGGCGTACCACGCTGATCGGCGCCATGCTGGTGCGGCACAACTATGCCGATGCGATGCTGTGCGGCACCTTCGGCAAGCATTCGCTGCATTTGCGCTATGTCGAGACGGTGATCGGGCTGAAGCCCGGGATCGAGCATTTCTATGCGATGAACATGCTGGTGCTGCCGCGCCGTACGCTGTTCATCGGCGATACCTACGTCAATTACGATCCGACGGCGGAACAGCTCGCCGAGATGACCCTGCTCGCTGTGGACGAGGTGGCCCGCTTCGGCCTGGCGCCCAAGGTGGCGCTGCTCTCGCATTCGAGTTTCGGCACCGAGGACACGCCGACCGCGATCAAGATGCGCCGTGCCCTGGAGATCCTGCGCAACATCGCGCCGCAACTGGAAGTCGATGGCGAGATGCACGGCGACGCGGCCCTGTCGGAGAGCATCCGGCAGCAGGTATTTCCCGATTCGACGCTGAAGGGTCAGGCCAATCTGCTGATCATGCCGACGCTCGATGCTGCCAACATTTCGTTTAACCTGATCAAGACCTCGGCCGGCGACGGGCTGACCGTGGGGCCGCTATTGCTCGGTGCCGCGCGTCCGGTGCACATCCTGACTCCGACCGCAACTGTCCGACGCATCGTCAACGTCACTGCCCTGTTGTCGGTGGAAGCACAGCAGCAGGCCAGGAGCGGCGCTTGATCGACCGATGACGGAATCCCGCACCGCCCTGATCCTCACCGGCGGCGGCGCGCGTGCCGGCTATCAGGTCGGCGTGCTGCAGGCGATCCGCGAGTTGTTGCCGCAACCGCGGCGCAATCCGTTTCCGATTCTCTGCGGCACCTCGGCCGGCGCCCTCAATGCCGCGTCGCTGGCTGCGGCGGCCGAGGACTTCGGGGCCGGCGTCGAGGGCCTGCTGCAGGTGTGGGAAAACTTCAGCGCCCATCAGGTCTATCGCGCCGATCCGGCAGGAATCGGCATCGCCGGCATGCGCTGGTTGTCGACACTGGCCTTCGGCTGGCTGACGCATCGCGCACCGCACTCGCTGCTCGATAATTCGCCCCTGCGTCGGCTGTTGAAAGACAGTCTCGATCTGGGGCGTATCGCGCAATCCATCGAAAGCCGGGCGCTGCATTCGGTCAGCATCACCTGCTCCGGTTACTCGTCCGGGCAGAGCGTGAGCTTCTTCCAGGGCCGCGCCGATGTCGAACCCTGGCGGCGCAGCCAGCGCATAGGGGCGCCGACCGAGATCTCGGTCGATCATTTGATGGCATCGAGCGCGATTCCCTTCCTGTTTCCTGCCGTGCATATCAACCGGGAGTGGTTCGGCGATGGTTCGATGCGCCAGGTGGCGCCGATCTCGCCGGCAATCCACCTCGGCGCCGACAGGATCCTGGTCATCGGTGCCGGACGCATGGCCGAGGAGAATGCGCGGCCGAACGGCAATACCTATCCATCTCTGGCACAAATAGCCGGGCATGCGCTGTCCAGCATCTTTCTCGACAGCATGTCGGTCGACCTGGAACGGATGAGCCGCATCAACCAGACGCTGTCGCTGATACCGGAGGCGGTGCGCCGCGAGCGTGGCACCAGTCTGCGCCCGATCGAGGTACTGACCATAGCGCCGTCGCAGCGCCTCGACCATCTGGCGGCACGCCACGCAGGGGCCTTGCCCTGGGCGGTGAGGGCTTTGTTGCGCAATATTGGCGCCATGAATCAGAACGGCGGGGCGCTGACCAGCTATCTGCTGTTCGAGAAGCCCTACACCATGGCCTTGATCGAATTGGGCTATGCGGACACCGTGGCACGCCGCGATGAAGTGCGACGTTTTCTTGATTTGAATTAATGTAGTTGCTGAATCCTGCTGTTCAACTCCTTTATTTGTAACAGGAACTCTAGAAACATCTTTTTTGCCAGGGGATTTCGTCTGCTAGAATCGGGCGATTGCAGGAGGGGCGTCTCCATGAAGAAGGCACTACTGATGTTGTTGGTTGCGGCCATGGTCGGTGCCGGCGTGACGCCGGGCGCGGCCGAGGCCGGCGAAAAAAAGAAATCCGTTTCTGCCAAGAAAAAGCCTCAGCGCGTATCGGTACTGATCAGGGGCAAGAAGGTCGCGCATGCGCGACCGATACGACGCAGCATGTCCCTGGACGATGCCCAGCATCTGGCCCTGCAGTCGTCTGCCGTGCTGGTACAGGATCAGGCGACCGGCGCCATCCTGTTTGAAAAGAACGCCGGTTCCGTGTTGCCGATCGCGTCGATCACCAAGCTCATGACGGCGATGGTGGCGCTCGACGCCAAGCCGGACCTGAACGAGACCTTGTCGATCGGCGACGAGGATGTCGATATGCTTAAAGGCACCCGTTCGCGCCTCAAGGTCGGCACCCAGCTTGCGCGTGAAGAAATGCTGCGCCTGGCCCTGATGTCTTCGGAAAACCGTGCCGCTTCGGCACTTTCGCGCCACTATCCGGGCGGCCGCGAGGCTTTCGTCGCGGCCATGAACCAGAAGGCGCAGGACCTGGGTTTGGTCGACACGCGTTTCCAGGACGCCACCGGCTTGACCGCTGCCAATGTCTCGAGTCCGCGCGATCTGGCGAAACTGGTCAATGCGGCGCATCAGTATCCGCTGATTCGCGAGTTTTCCACGGCGTCCGACGGCGAATTCAGCATCTCCGGCCGTCCGCAGCATTTCCACAATACCAATACCCTGGTCAGGAGTTCGACCTGGGAAATCGGCCTGTCCAAGACCGGCTACATCAGCGAGGCCGGAAAATGCCTGGTGATGCAGGCCTGGCTCAACAACAAGCCGATCATCATCGTGCTGCTCGACTCCTGGGGCAAAATGACCCGCATCGGCGACGCCAACCGCATCAAACGCTGGGTCGAGAGCGCATCCTTGGTGCGGGCAAGCGCCGGCTGATTTTTCCGTTGCTGCCAAGCCGACTCCCTGCGGGTGATCGGCCTGTTGGCAGGCTGCGCGAAAAGTTTGGCGGACTGCTAGAATTGCCAGCAGAATCATGCTGCTGCAAGACCGTCGTGGCGGGCCAGCGAGCAGTATCTCCGTATCCATTCTCCGTCGATCGACCGTCCAGTGAATTCCTTACCTTCTTCCGTATCCCCGCCGCAACGCATCGTCATCGCCACACGCGAATCCCGTCTGGCCCTGTGGCAGGCCGAGCATGTGCGCAGCCTGCTGCAGCAACTGTATCCGGCCTGCAGCGTCGAGTTGCTCGGCATGACCACGCGCGGTGACCAGATCCTCGACCGGCCATTGTCCAAGGTCGGTGGCAAGGGCCTGTTCGTCAAGGAGCTGGAGGCAGCGCTGCTCGACGGCGCGGCCGATCTCGCGGTGCATTCCATGAAGGACGTGCCGATGCAGATGGAGCCGGAGTTTTCCCTGGTCGCCATCGGCCCGCGCGAAGTGCCGCTCGACGCGCTGGTATCCAGCAAATACGCCAGCCTTGCAGACATGCCGCCGGGCGCCGTGATCGGCACCTCCAGCCTGCGCCGCGAAGCCCAGTTGCATGCGCGCTATCCCTACCTGGCCGTGACGCCGCTGCGCGGCAACCTCGACACGCGCTTGCGCAAGCTCGACGAAGGCCAGTTCGATGCAATCATTCTCGCCGCAGCGGGCTTGACGCGCCTCGGTCTCGGCCAGCGCATCCGCGCCGTGCTGCCGGCCGAGGATTCGCTGCCTGCCGCCGGTCAGGGCGCGCTGGGCATCGAAGCCCTGGCCTCGCGTGCCGACGTCGCTGCCTGGCTGGCGCCCTTGAACGACCCGGGCACTGCGACCTGCGTGCGCACCGAACGCGCCGTGTCGCGCGCGCTGGCCGGCAGTTGCGAAGTGCCGCTCGGCGCCTACGCTGAAATGCGCGACGGCAGCATCTATCTGCGCGGCTTCGTCGCCTCGCCCGACGGAACGCGCATGGCGCATGCCGAACTCACCGGCAGTGCCGCCGACCCCGAGGCGCTCGGCCGGCAGTTGGCGGCCGAACTGCGCCGCCAGGGCGCCGCCGAAATCCTCGCTGCGCTCGGCAGCTAACAATGCCTTTGGCGGGCCGCCATGTCGTGGTGACGCGCCCGGCCGGGCAGGCGGCGCACTTCGCCACGGCCCTGACCGAAGCGGGGGCGATTCCGGTGCTCTACCCGGTACTCGAAATTCGCGAGCTTGAGGATGTTTCGGCGCTGCTCGATGTGGCGATCCGCCTCGACAGTTTCGATCTCGCTGTATTCGTCAGTCCCAATGCGATCGAAAAGGCGCTGGCCCAGATCCTGCCGCGGCGGCCGTGGCCGGCCGCCCTGCGCGTGGCGGCCCTGGGCAAGAGCAGCGAACGTGAGCTGGCGCGGCACGGCATTCATGACGTGATCTCGCCGCCGCTGCGCTTCGATTCGGAAGCCTTGCTCGAACTTCCGGAACTGGTCGATGTGCGCGGTCGCCGCGTAATCATTTTCCGCGGCGACGGCGGCCGCGAACTGCTGGGCGACACGCTCAAGGCGCGCGGCGCCAGCATCGAATACGTGACCTGCTACCGCCGTGCCGTGCCGCAGCTCGATCCCGCGCCGCTGCTCGGCCTGTGGGAGAAAGGCCAGCTCGATGCCGTGACCCTGACCAGCAGCGAAGGCCTGCGCAATTTTTACGACATGGTCGGCCGCCTCGGCCAGGCCTGGCTGAAAAAGACCCCGGCCTTTGTGCCGCATGCCCGCATCGCCGAGCAGGCAGTGACTCTCGGCCTGTCCAAGGTGATCCCTACCGGCCCCGGCGATGACGGCCTGATGGCCGGACTCATGCAATACTTCGCATCCCATGGAAACGCCCGTACAAACTGAAACGCCGCCGCCCGCCGGCCGCTGGTGGCACGGTCTGCGCCGGTCGCCGCTGCTGCTGGCAGCGGTGGTGATCGCAATCGTCGTCGCGCAGTGGATCGACACTCGCCTGGAAGTCTCCAGCCTGCAGCAGGAACTCGCACGAC
>JACPUD010000051.1 GCA_016192435.1 Rhodocyclales bacterium
ATCTTGGCGGCGAAGACGCCGACTTCCTGGCGGATGCGTTCCTCGTCGAGGTTGGCCACCGCTTCGCGCAACTTGGTCGCCAGGCGCTCGCGGTAAGCTGCCAGCGCCGCCGGCAGCAGCGGTTCGGCGGCGGCCACCCGTTCGCGCATGCGTGCCGCGCGGTCGCGCAGCACGTCGGCCAGCTTGGCGCCTTCGCGTTCGCGACTGGCGACGAATTCGTCGAGCAGCGCGGCGAACAATTCCTGCGCCGCAGCCTGCAGGGTTTCGCCGCCGAGCGAGTCGTCGCCCAGCACGCCGGGCCAGCGCAGCACTTCAGCTACCGACAGCGGCGCGGCCTGCGGCAGCACGCTGCGCACGGCTGCGTCGAGCTTGCCCAGTTCGCTCAGCAGCAGCGGGTCGGGCGCCCGCTGGCGTGCCGTCGTGCCTTGTGCCGGCTGCGCCTGCAGATAGCCGCGGCATTCGATCTTGCCGCGGCCGATGCGTCCGGTGATTTTTTCGCGCAAGGGCATTTCGAGAAAGCGCAGGTCTTCGCTGAGACGAAAGCTGACATCCAGATAGCGCGAATTGACGCTCTTGATTTCGAGGTTCATCACCGCGCTGCCGAGGTCGCGGCTGGCAGCGGCATAGCCGGTCATGCTGTAGATCATGGTCTGGGGCTCCGTTCCTGTTGCCTAAAGCAGTTGTTTACAGCAAGGGGGCGAACAAGGAAAATCGCGGCAGTATATCAACCCGCCCGCACTCTCCCCATAACAGTGGCATCGCAGAACAATCAGGCATTGCCCCCCGGCACCGAACTGGATGGCTATCGCATCGAGCGACAGCTTTCGGTCGGCGGCTTTTCCATCGTCTATCTGGCGCACGATGCCGCCGGCACGCCGGTGGCGATCAAGGAGTACATGCCCAGCGCGCTGGCGCTGCGCGGCGAAGGCGAGGCGGTGCCGAAGATTCCGCCCGAGCACCAGGCGGATTTCAACCACGGCCTGAAGTGTTTTTTCGAGGAAGGACGCGCGCTCACCGGGATCGATCATCCGAACGTGGTGCGGGTGCTGAATTTCTTCCGCGCCAACGAAACCGTCTATCTGGTGATGCGCTACGAAGTCGGCCAGACCCTGCGCGACTATATCCGCCAGCAGCGCGGCTGGCTGGAGGAAGCCTTTTTGCGCAGCATGTTCTGCGGTGTGCTCGACGGCCTCGGCGAGGTGCATGGCAGCGGCCTGCTGCATCTGGACATCAAGCCGGCCAACATCTGGCTGCGTGACGACGACAGCCCGGTGCTGCTGGATTTCGGCGCCGCACGTTACGCCGTGGATATCGGTCCCCCCGAGCCGCGGGCGATGTATACGCCGGGCTACGCGGCGCCCGAGCAGTATCACGGCAAATTCACGCTGGGACCCTGGACCGACATCTACGCCGTCGGCGCCTGCATGTATGCGACGCTGGCCGGCGCCGCGCCGCAGGCGGCCGACGAGCGCATGATCGACGACCAGTTGCAGCCCGCGCGGCAGCGCTGGGGCTCGGACTACTCGCCGCGCCTGCTGGCCACCATCGACGAATGCCTGCGCCTGGCTCCGGCGCGGCGGCCGCAGCACGCCCGCGCCCTGCAGGCTTCGCTGACCACCGACCAGCCGGGAGACCAGCCGCCGTCGTCCTGGCTGTCCCGCCTCGGTTTGCGCCGCCGCAAATGAAGTACACCATCGTCCAGGACAGCCGCATCGGCGGTCGCGACATCAACCAGGACCGGGTCGCCTGGCTGGCCACCGACGACGCGGTGCTGATGGTGGTGGCCGACGGCATGGGCGGTCACCTGCAGGGCGAAGTCGCGGCGCAACTGGCGATCGACACCATCACCGAACGCTTTCGCGCCGCGGCGAAAACGCGGCTCGTCGATCCGGCGCAGTTTCTCGCGGCGGCCCTGCAGCAGGCGCACGAGAGCATCGTCCGCCACGCCGCCGACTGCCGCATCCCGCTCCATGCGGCGCCGCGCACCACCTGCATTGCCTGCGTGGTGCAGGATGGACAGGTCAACTGGGCCCATGCCGGCGATTCGCGCCTGTATCTGATCCACAGCCGCGCCAAGGGCGACGCCGGCTTCGTGCGCACCCGCGATCACAGCCTGGTGCAGCGCATGGTCGATGACGGAATCATCGAAAGCGGCCAGGCCGCCAGCCATCCGCTGCGCAATCGCGTGTTCAGTTGCCTGGGCGGCGACCTGATGCCGAGCGTCGAAGTCTCGCGCGCCGTGTCGCTGCAGGATGGCGACGTCATCGCGCTGTGTACCGATGGCGCCTGGGCGCCATTGGGCGAGAAGCTGGTGCGCGAACTCGGGCGCGAATTCGGACGCGACTCGCTGACCACCTCGGTGCCGCACCTGCTCGATGCCGCCGAACAGGCGGCCGGGCCCCAGGCCGACAATCTGACCCTGATTGCGATGCGCTGGGAAGCTCCCGACCCGGATGCGCATACGCTCAACCTGCGGCCCGACGCAGTGGCGCAAAACAGCGCCGTGCCGATCAGCGACGAGGAAATCGACGAAGCCGTCGCCGAGATTCGCCGCCGCATGCCCTACACCCCCAATGGAGTTTCTTCATGACCCGTCCGTCGCAACGCACCGACCGCAGCGCAGCTGGGCTGCGGCGCCTCGGCATCACCCGCAATTACACCTGCCACGCCGAAGGCAGCGTCCTCGTCGAATTCGGCGCGACCAAGGTGCTGTGCACCGCCAGCGTCGAGGAGTCGGTGCCCGGCTTTCTGCGCGGCAAGGGCTCGGGCTGGGTCACCGCCGAATACGGCATGCTGCCGCGCGCCACCAACACGCGCACCGCGCGCGAGGCGGCGAAGGGCAAGCAGTCGGGCCGCACCCAGGAAATCCAGCGCCTGATCGGCCGCTCGCTGCGCGCCGTGACCGACCTCGCCGCGCTCGGCGAACGCCAGATCACGCTCGACTGCGACGTGCTGCAGGCTGACGGCGGCACCCGTTGTGCTTCCATCACCGGTGCCTGCGTGGCGCTGCACGATGCGCTGTCGAAACTGGTGGCCGGCGGCAAGCTGGCGCAGCACCCGATGCGCGAACTGGTGGCCGCCGTGTCGGTCGGCATCGTGGACGGAATCCCGGTGCTCGATCTCGACTATGCCGAGGATTCGGCCTGCGACACCGACATGAACGTGGTGATGACGGCCGGCGGCGGCATCATCGAAGTGCAGGGCACCGCGGAAGGCGCACCCTTCTCGCGCGCCGAGCTCGATATCCTGCTGGAACTTGCCGCGGCCGGCATCGGCGACATCGTCGCGGCCCAGCGCCGCGCCCTGGCAGCATGAAGCGACTGGTCCTCGCCTCGGGCAATCCCGGCAAGCTGCGCGAATTCGGCCAACTGCTGGCGCCCTTCGATTTCGAGGTGTTGCCGCAATCGGCCTTTGACGTGCCCGAAGCCGAGGAGCCGCACATCACCTTCGTCGAGAACGCGATCGCCAAGGCCCGCCACGCCGCGCGGCTGACCGGCCTGCCGGCCCTGGCCGACGATTCGGGGCTCTGCGTGCCGGCGCTCGGCGGTGCGCCGGGCGTGTTCTCGGCGCGCTATGGGCAGTTGTCGCCCGATCAGCCGAAGTCGGACGCGAAGAACAACGAAAAGCTGCTGGCCGACCTCGCCGGCGTCACCGATCGCCGCGCCCACTATGTCGCGGTGCTGGTGCTGATGCGCCATGTTGACGATCCGCAGCCGGTGATCACCGAAGGCGAATGGCATGGCGAGATCATCGCCACGCCGCGCGGTGCCGGCGGCTTCGGCTACGACCCCTATTTCCTGGTGCCCGGCACCGGCCTCACCGCGGCCGAGCTGCCGCACGAGGAAAAGAACCGCCATTCACACCGCGGCAAGGCCCTGGCGCAGCTCATCGAGCGCCTGCGGCTGGGCATGTGATCACTATCGTCCCGATCGCCGCAGCACCAGCGCCAACTCTTGCCGGCTCTGGCCTGGTCGCGCCGCCGCCGCTGGCGCTGTATGTGCACTGGCCATGGTGCGTGAAGAAGTGTCCCTACTGCGACTTCAATTCGCACGAGAGCCGCGGCGAGCTCGGTGAAGACAGCGAGGCCGCCTACCTCGCGGCGCTGATCGCCGATCTCGAAGCGGCCCTGCCGCAGATCTGGAACCGGCCGGTGATCAGCGTTTTCATCGGCGGCGGCACGCCGAGCCTGATGCGCGCCGAAACGGCCGAGGCGCTGCTGGCCGCGATCCGCATGCGCCTGCCCTTGCATCCCGGCGCCGAGATCACGCTCGAAGCCAATCCCGGCACGGCCGAGGCGGCGAAGTTCGCCGCCTTCCGCGCCGCCGGCGTGACGCGGCTGTCGATCGGCGTGCAGAGTTTCGACGATGCCAAGCTCGCGGCCCTCGGCCGCATCCACGACAGTGCCGAAGCGTTGCGCGCGATCGAGATGGCGCAGCGGCACTTCGATCGGGTCAATCTCGACCTGATGTACGCGCTGCCGCAGCAGACACTGGCCGCGGCAGAAGCCGACATCGCCGCGGCGATCGGCAGCGGGGTCGGCCACATCTCGGCCTACCACCTGACCCTGGAACCGAACACGCCGTTTCATCACGCGCCGCCGCCGCTGCCCGACGACGACCTGGCCGCCGACATGCAGGAAATGGTCGAAGGCCGTCTCGCCGCCGCGGGGTTCGGGCATTACGAAACCTCGGCCTTCGCCCGCGGCGCAGACCATCGCTGCCGGCACAACCTCAACTACTGGACCTTCGGCGATTACCTAGGCATAGGCGCCGGCGCCCACAGCAAGCTTTCGAACCACGAGGCTATCTGGCGCGAGGCACGCCACCGCAATCCGCGCACCTATCTCGCCGGCGCCGCGCGCGGCGACTTCATCAGCACCCGCCAGACCATCGCCATCGCCGACCTGCCCGGCGAATTCATGATGAATGCCTTGCGCCTGAACCAGGGTTTTCCACTGCAGCTCTTCACCGAACGCACCGGCCTGCCGCTGGCCGTCATCGAAGAGTCGGCGCTGGCGGCACGGCGTGACGGCCTGCTGGAGATCGTCGACGGGCAAATGCGGCCGACGGCGCAGGGCCGGCGCTTCCTCAACCGGCTGCTGGGCCGCTTCCTGCCCTAGCCCGGCAGCAGCGCGATGTCGCCCATCGGCGACAGCAAATAACGCCCAGGAACAGCAGCTTGCCGGCGGCTGCCGCAATCCTGTCGTTGATTGGCTACAGGTTCCAAACAAGGTTTTTCCCCAAGCGGCTGATTTTCATGATCTTCGCCTGCTGGCACCGAGCTTGCGTTAACCCAGGCTTGCTTGACCAAGGAGAAATCATGTTGCCGAAGACCTCATCCGTACATTTCTGGAGCGGCCTGGGCCATATTGCCAGCCACGCCGTGATCACCCTGCTGGCGCTCGGTATCGCGTTCTCGGTGCCGACCGCGGCCAGTTATGTCCTGTTCAACTGGTGGCCGAAAGTGGAAGGCGACGCGCAGGCGCTGCTGTACACGGAACTGGGTTTCGCCGCGGTGCTGGTGCTGCTGTTCAATCTGGTCAAGCTTGCCTGGGACTTCCGTGGCCAGGCGCGCATGAGCAACCTCGCCTCGCTGATCTATGCCAGGGAGAGCGACGACTGGCTGGCGCGCTGGGGCAAGGAACAGCAGTTCCGCCGCCTGCCATGGAAGCGCGATGTTAACATCATGGCCGTGACCGGCTACGGCACCTTCGCCACCCCCGCCAGTCCACTGCGCGACGTCCTCCAGGAGTGCTACGAAATCCGCGTCATGCTGCTCAATCCCGATGGCCCGGGCGCCGTCGCCTACGCGGCGGCGCATGCCGATCCGGCGGCCACCCTGGCGCAACTGCGCCAGGAAGTTCGCAGCAGTATCGACGGTCTGCGGCAATTGCACGCGGCGGGCAAGAACGTCACTGTCAGGTTTTACGACACGCCGCCGTTCTGGAAACTGATCTTCACCGGCGAATATGTCTGGGTCCGCAGTTGCCACAACAGCCGCGATACGGACAAATCTCCCGAATACGTATTCGCGCTGCAGCCGACCAAGCCCAACCGGGGCTTCTTCCCCGCCTTCTATACCTATTTCCTCAATAGCTGGAACAATGCCATCCATGCGGAATATGTGTTCGACACCGACGAACTGGTGTACCGGGACGTCCAGGGTACCGAAATGCGCCGCGCAAGCTTTCCGCAACTGGCGGCAAACGAGGGCGACATTCAGCCCGGACTCAGCGTCTGCGCGCGCTGATCATGGAACCGACCGCCTGGCCGCAATCCGACCGCCGCGATGTGTGTCACCATAACGCCCTGCGATCGACCGCGATCCGCAAGCAAGGAACGACAGCGTGAATGACCTATCCGGGAACCTGATCGAAATCGAGGACCTGTACTTTGCCTATGGCGGCAACCAGGTGCTCAAGGGCATCCAGCTCGCCGTGCCGCGCGGCAAGGTGGTCGGCATCCTCGGCGTCAGCGGCGCCGGCAAGAGCACCATCCTCAAGCTGATCGGCGGCCAGTTGCGTCCAGACCGCGGGCAGGTCCGCGTCGATGGCCGCGTGGTGCACGAGCTCGACGACAAGGGGCTCTACGACATGCGCCGCGACATGGGCATGATGTTCCAGGCCGGCGGCCTGTTCAGCGACATCTCGGTGTATGACAACATCGCCTTCCCGATGCGTGAACTGACCGACCTGCCGGAAGACCTGATCCACACCCTGGTGCTGATGAAACTGCATGCCGTCGGCCTGCGCGGTTCCAGCGGCCTGATGCCCAACGAACTCTCCGGCGGCATGGCGCGGCGCGTGGCGCTGGCGCGGGCGATCGCGCTGGATCCGATGCTGACCATGTACGACGAGCCCTTCGCCGGTCTCGACCCGATTTCGCTCAACGTCATCGCCGAGCTGATCCGCCGCCTCAACGACGCGCTGGGCGCCACCTCGATTGTCGTCACCTACGACGTCTCGGAAACCCTCAAGGTGGTCGACTATGCCTACTTCATCCACGGCGGCGTGGTCGTCGCCGCCGGCACGCCGGACGAACTGCTGAACTCGGACAATCCCTCGGTGCATCAGTTCATCCACGCCGAACCCGACGGCCCGGTCGCCTTCCACTACCCGCGCCAGCCCTACGGCAGCGATCTGAATCTGGGCAGCTGAGCCGGTCCGCCGCTGCAAACTCCGGCCGCCGTCGAAGAGTTGGTGCTGGCGCCGCGGCAGGTCTTGCCGCCCTAATGTTCCTTGCCGTCCACCCGGGCTTGCAGCAGGAAGGGGATCAGGCGCCAGGCGAGGATGCCAAAGCCGCCCAGCCAGCCGCAGGCTGCCAGCATCAGCCAGAGCGCATAGGCTTGCGGGTGCAACTGCGGTGCGATGACGCGCAGCAGGAAGGCGGCGATCATGATCCACAGCACGGCCTTGTCGATAGTCTCGAACACCACTTTGCGGCCGGTGTGGCCCTTGGCGATGCGGATCAGCATTGCCGGAATGATCAGGCCCATGACGCCGAGGCCGAACAGATGCGTCGAGAAGGCGCCGACCCAGGCCGGCGGCGCGACCCGGCCGAGGAACTCGGCCAGCAGTTGCAGCACGATGGCGGCATAGCCCAGATACATGATGCCCAGATCGAGCCGGCGCAGGGCCAATTGCGGTTTCCAGAACGCCAGGCGGCCGGCCAGCAGCAGCGCCAGGACGAGCGACAGCCAGGCGGCGAGCCAGGGCGGCAGCAGGCCGGCGCCGACCAAGGCCAGGGCCAGCAGCTTGATGGTCCGGTCCAGCGCCGCATGGCGCAGGATCTCGACCTGGAAGATGCCTTTCATGAACTGCGTCAGGGTGCGCTCCAGCATCACCAGGAAGGCGACGCGGAACAGGCCGGTGGCCATCGCGATGCCGGCCTGGAAATAGTCGGCGCTCAGCATCAGGTACTTGGCCAGCAGGAACACCGGGAGAATCAGCAGGAAAAAATAATTGTCGCGGTAGCTGTCGCCCTTGCGGTGGCGGATCAGCGTCCATAGCAGCATGGCGACGATGGCGGCGAGAAACAGGTTGTTCGATACGCGGAACAGCAAGGCCGGCCAGTGGCCGCCGAACCACATGCCCGTCCTTTCGAACAGCCAGGCCGCGACCAGGACGATCAGTGACACGCCGTGATAGCCGCGGATCTGCACCCAGTTCTTGGTCGAGGTCAGGAGAAAGCCGCCGAGCACGGCCCAGCCGAAACCGAAGAACATTTCGTGGGCATGCCATTGCAGCGCCGTGAATGAAGCGGCGGGCGCCGGCAGGGTGCCGAGATAGATCAGCACCCAGAGCAGCGGCAGGCTCAGCCCGGCGAGGCAGGCCAGGGCGAAGAAAGGCCGGAAACCGACCAGCCACAGCGGATGCGCGGCGAAGCCCATGGCGCTATGCGGCCCGTCTCACGCGATTGCGGCCGGCGGTCTTGGCAGCATACAGCGCCGTGTCGGCATGGCCCAGCAGGGCGTCCACGGTGGCGTGGTCGGCGCTACTCACGGCGACACCGATGCTGACCGTGCACCAGGGCTGCACACCCGCTCCCGCAATGTCGGCGCGAATCCGTTCGGCCACGATCTGCGCATCTTCCAGCGAAGTCTCCGGCAG
>JACPUD010000052.1 GCA_016192435.1 Rhodocyclales bacterium
CAACCGCCTGCAGATGCACATGGCCCGTGGCCAGCCCATCGTCAAGGCGCTGGAGCACTCGATCCTCGAAGTCGGCACGGCGACCATTTTCACCGCGGTGACCCTGGCGATCGGCGTCGCGACCTGGAGCTTCTCGGCACCCAAGTTCCAGGCCGACATGGGCAAATTGCTGGCCTTCATGTTCATGGTCAACATGATCATGGCCATGACCGCCCTGCCGGCCCTGGCGGTCTGGCTGGAGCGGCTTTTCCCGCGCCGCGGACCGGTCCGCGCGCCGGGCATCCTGACCCATTGAGCCCTCGACATGAATCCCAGACTTCTGCTTGCATACAGTTTCCTGCTCGGCTTGCCGCTTGCCGTGCCCGCCGCGGCGACC
Source organism: Rhodocyclales bacterium (assembly GCA_016192435.1). Taxonomy (GTDB): domain Bacteria; phylum Pseudomonadota; class Gammaproteobacteria; order Burkholderiales; family Rhodocyclaceae; genus Sulfuritalea. Next base: position 377 of record JACPUD010000052.1, read on the forward strand.
GGAGCTCCATTGGCTGCGCAAGCGGCTGTCGCCAGTGCCTATGCGGGCAAGGCGCCCGTGCTATCGGCCGCGCGCGCCGGCGAGCGCATGGTTTCGGTCGGCGACTACGGCACGGTGATGATTTCCGACGGCGGCGCGTTTCGCCAGGCGCGCGAAGTGCCGGTGAATTCCACGCTGACCGCGGTGACTTTTGTCGACGACAAGTTCGGCTGGGCCGTCGGCCATTGGGGCGCGATCCTGCACACCGAGGACGGCGGCGAGACCTGGACCCGGCAGCGCCTCGACACGACGACGGACCGGCCGCTGTTTTCGGTGCATTTCATCGATCGCAACAACGGCGTTGCCGTCGGTCTCTGGTCGTTGCTGCTGACCACGCAGGACGGCGGCAAGAGCTGGAACAGCGTGAGCCTGCCGAAGCCGCCCGACGGCGGCCGGGGCGACCGGAACCTGTTCAAGGTATTCGGCAACCGCGGGGATGTCCTCTATATCGCGGCCGAGCGCGGCACCGTGCTGCGCTCCGCGGACCGCGGGGCGACCTGGACTTATCTCGACACCGGCTACAAGGGCTCGTTGTGGACCGGCCTGGTGCTGCATGACGGCAGCCTGGTGGTGGCCGGATTGCGCGGAACCGCGTACCGCAGCGTCGATGGCGGAAAATCCTGGCGCCAGTCGATCACCCATACCAAAAGTTCCATCACCGACCTGGTCGAATCGGGAAATACACTGTGGGGCGTAGGGCTCGACGGCGTGACGCTGAGCAGTGCCGACGGCGGCATCAGCTTCGTCGCCCGGCAGCGCGACGACAGGCTTGCGCTGACTGCAGCGGCGGTCACCGGCGACGGCTCGCTGCTGACTTTCTCCAAGCGCGGACTGGTGGCTGCCAGCGAGCGTTAACTTTCACGATGCGGGAAACGACACCCCGCATCATGAAAGTTACCGCCTTTTTCAAACACCCGCCCCCCTTCGGTCCACGGCGGGCTTTGCACAGCCTGCCGGCTGCGGCGGCGCGAAGCAGTGCTTCGCGAAACCCCGCCTTCGCCCCCTCGCGGGGGGTTCCTGATTGGCTCGCTTCGCTCGCTTATTACCCAGCGCTCTGATTAACCGATGTGGCGCCGCGGGCTTCGCCGTGTCGCCAGCGCCAACTCTTGCCTAGTCGAGCGCCGCCAGTGCCTGCTCGGCAGGCACATAGAGGTGGCCGAGCTCGCGGGCCACGGCTTCGCAGGTGACTTTTCCGCCGCAGACGTTGAGTCCGTCGCGCAGGTTGCGGTCGTCCAGCATGGCCTGCCGGATGCCCTTGCCGGCAATCGCCAGGGCATGTTCCAGCGTGGCGTTGGTCAGCGCCTGGGTCGATGTCCGCGCGACGCCGCCGGGCATGTTGGCGACGCAGTAGTGGATCACGCCGTCGACCACGTAGGTCGGGTCCTGATGGGTGGTTGCATGCGAGGTTTCGGCGCATCCGCCCTGGTCGATTGCGACATCGACCAGCACCGATCCCGGCTTCATCAGCCCGATCATGTCCCGCGTGACCAGTTTCGGCGCCGCCGCGCCGGGGATCAGCACCGCGCCGATCACCGCGTCGGCAATGCGCATTTCGGCCTCGATGGCGTCATGGGTCGAGAACAGAGTGCGGATCCGCCCGTCGAAGTCGTTGTCGATTTCCCTCAGGCGCGCCAGCGAACGGTCGAGGATGGTCACCTGCGCCCCCAGTCCCAGCGCCATGCGCGCGGCATGGATGCCGACCACGCCGCCGCCGATCACCGTGACGTGGGCCGGGGCCACGCCGGGCACGCCGCCCAGCAGCACGCCGGAACCGCCGGCGGAAATTTCCTGCGCCTTGGCCGCGGCCTGGATCGACATGCGTCCGGCCACCTCGGACATCGGCGCCAGCAGCGGCAGGCCGCCGCGCCCGTCGGTCACGGTTTCGTAGGCGACGCATATCGCGCCGCTGTCGATCAGGCCCTGCGTCTGCAGCGGGTCCGGCGCCAGATGCAGGTAGGTGTAGAGAATCTGTCCGCGGCGCAACTGGCGGTATTCGGCCGGCTGCGGCTCCTTGACCTTGATGATCATGTCGCTCTCGGCAAAGATCTCGCTCGCCGTGGCGGCGATTTGCGCCCCGACCGCGGCATAGTGCCGGTCGCTGAAGCCGATGGCAGCGCCAGCAGCGGCCTGCACCGTGACCCGATGTCCGCGCCGCACCAGCTCGCCGGCGCCCGCCGGGGTGAGCCCGACGCGGTATTCGTGAATCTTGATTTCCTTGGGTACTCCAATATGCATTGCAGCTGTCTCCTGTTTAACGTGAAAGACACAAAAGAGCGCGCCTGGTATTAAACGAGCGTAGCGAGCCAACCAGGAACCCCCCGCGAGGGGGGCGAAGGGGGGCGGGCATTTAAAAATGACTTTCATGAGGCGGGGTGATGTTTCCCGCCTCATGAAAGTTAATCAATGGTGCTTCGGCACCTCGCCGACCAGGGCCGGATTGGCCTCGAACAGGCCTTTGTTCATGAAGAGCTTGATCCACAGTGCGCCGATCACGGCAATCAGCGCCAGCACCATGCCCAGGGAGGTGAATATCGGCGCGACCAGTTCGGGTGCCGGCGCGCTGTTGGCGACCACGTAGCCGAGGCCGAGGATCGCGATCACCTGCGGCAGCGGGAATAGGGGCACGCGATACGGCCGCGGCGCATCCGGCATGCGCAGACGTAGGACGATCAGCGCCAGATGGGCAATCATGTAGGAAATCAGCCACGCGCTCGCCGCGGCGATGATCAGGGGCAGAATCCTGCCGACGTCGCCGCCCGACCAGACCACCCCGACCAGCGGCAGGCAGGCGACGAACAGCAGGGCCACCCAGGGCGTGCGGTAACGCGCGCTCAGGCGCTTGAACACCGGAAACACCTGGCCGCTCATCGCCATGCCGTGCAGCATTTGCGGCAAGGCCCCGAGCACGGTGTTGACCAGGCTGGCGGTAGCGGTGATCGCGATGGCGCCGAACACCAGCCGGGCCACCGGGCCAAACACGGCGACGGCATATTCGAGATGCGGGGTGGCGGCAGTGGTCAGGGTTTCGCGCGACAGCAGCAGGCCCGCGCCGATGCAGAACAAGGCGTTGGCGATGGTCACCACCGTGAGGCCGATGAACATCGCGCGCGGGATGTCGCGCGCCGGATTCTCGGCGTCTTCCGCCAGGGGCGTGACGAATTCGGTGCCGATCAGCGAGTACAGCACCAGCGACACCACGCCGATCACCGTGACGTTTTCGGCCATCGCGGCCAGGCCGGCACCGCCGGCCACGGCGGTCCCGGCGTGGAAACCGCCGGTGATGGCGACGATGCCGGTCAAGGCGAGGAAGACCAGCATCGCCACGGTGAGCAGGGTTTGCGTGCGCGCGAAGACGTCGGTGCCGAGGTAATTCAGGAGCACCAGCACGGCGAGCAGCAAGACCGCCCAGCCCATGGTCGGCATCACCCCCGGCAGCAGTTGCGCCATCACGCTGTCGACCAGCATCAGTTCCGCCGCCTGGCCGAACAGCGCCGGCACGACGTAGCCGGCGAACACGGCGAAGATGGCCGGAAAGTGGCCCAGCGACGCCTCGCAATACGCGCTCAAGCCGCCGTGGCGGGGCATCATCAGGGCCAGTTCGGCAAAGGTGGCCGAGTTGCAGAGCATCAGCACATAGGCGATGGCCATCGCGCCGAGAAACCCCCAGCCGGCGATTCCCGCGGCCTGGAGCAGGGAAACGATGGTGCTCTGGCCGACGATGACGCCGATGGCGATGCAGAACAGCGAGAAGAATCCAATGCCTCGCTTGATGCCCGGATGCTGGTCCATGCCCACTCCTTTGGCCTTCATGACGCGGGAAACATCACCCGCATCATGAAAGTCATTTTCAAACACCCGCCCCCCTTCGCCCCCCTCGCGGGGGGTTCCTGATTGGCTCGCTGCGCTCGTTTGTTACCGGGCGCGTTCATTTGCGTCTTTCACGTTAACGGTCGGGATCAGTTGCCCTCGACCTTGTCGAATGCCTGCTGGAGAATATCGCAGAGCAGGTCGATCTGTTCCCGCGAGATGGTCAGCGCGGGCGACAGGATGATGTTGGGTCCGGAGACCCGGACCATCGCCCCCATCTCGTAGGCGGCGCGCGCGATGGCCATCGGTTCGCTCGCGCCGCGGGGAAAGCTGGCCTTGGTCGCCTTGTCGGAAACCAGCTCGAAGCAGGCCATCAGGCCGGCACCGCGCACATCGCCGACCAGGCGCGAGCCGGCGCCGATGTCACGCATGCGGCGCAGCAGATGCTCGCCCTGGCGCGCCGCGTTGCCCACCACGTCCTCGCGTTCGAGTATGTCCAGCGTCGCCAGGGCGGCGGCGGCGGCCACCGGATGGGCGCTGTAGGTGTAGCCATGGGTGACCGCTCCCAATCCCGCATCACCGCCATCGAAGACGTCTGCCACCTTGCTCGAAATGGCAGTCATGCCCAACGGGATATAACCCGAAGAGAGGCCTTTTGCCAGGCACCACATATCGGCCTTGACGCCCCACATGCGGGTGCCGAACATGTGGCCGGTGCGGCCGAAGCCGGTCACCACTTCGTCGGCGATCAGTAGCACCTCGTACTTGTCGCAGATTTCGCGAATGCGCGGCCAGTAGTTGGCCGGCGGCACGATGACGCCGCCCGCGCCCTGCACCGGCTCGGCGATGAACGCCGCCACCGTGTCCGGCCCCTGGAACACGATCTCCCGCTCCAGCTGGCGGGCGCAGAGTTCGCCCAGTTCCTGCGGGTCGTCGGTGTAGGGGTTGCGGTAGAGCCAGGGCGTGTCGATATGAAAGCAGCCCGGCAGGAGCGGCTCGTAGGCGCGGCGGAAATTGGTGTTGCCATTCACGCTCATGCCGCCGAAATGCACGCCGTGATAGCCCTGGCGCAGTGCAATGTACTTGGTGCGGTCGCGCTGGCCGCGGATTTTCCAGTACTGGCGAGCCAGCTTCAATGCGCCTTCGACGGCATCCGAACCGCCGTTGGAAAAGAAACTGGCGGCGACGCCGTCTTCGCGCATGAATTCCGCCATGCGCGTCGACAACTCGATCGCGCGCGGGTGCGTGGTGCCGCGAAACACGTTGTAAAAGGCCAGCTCGTCGAGCTGGGCGACGATCGCATCGCGGATCTCGGCGCGGCCGAATCCGAGGTTGGCGCTCCACAGGCCGCCGACCCCGTCGACCAGCTTGTGGCCGTCGATATCCCAGATCCAGCTGCCTTCGCCGCGCGCGATGATGTCCGGCGGGGTTTCGCGCATGGCCTTCGGCTGCGCCATGGGATGCCAGAGGTAGCGCGCATTGTTGGCCTTGAGTTCTTCCTTGCTGAAACGCTTCATTGCATGGCTCCGGACGAGAGATCGAGATTCAGACGCGCGGCAATGGCGGCACAGCAACCCGCCACGTCGCGCAGATCGAAATACTGGGTTTGCAGGCCGGCCGCCTGGGCGCCGGCGATGTTGCGAAACTGGTCGTCGACGAACAGCAGCCGGGCCGGCGCCAGTTGCATGGCCTCCACCGCCGCGCGGTAGGCCGCGGCATCGGGCTTGAGGATCTTGCTGTGGCTGCCGTCGACCACCACGGCGATGTCCGCCATGATGTCGAGCCGTTCGAGAAAACTCCGGCCGTAGAACAGTTCGAGCTCGTTCGACAGGATGCCGACCTTGATTCCGGCGCGCGCGGCGGCGCGCACCAGGGCGCGCATATCGGCGCGGATCGCCGCATTGGGCTGGGTATGGCGCACCCGGCTCAGCAGCGCGTGCATGTCCCAGCCGGATTCGCCGCAGGCGCGCCCGATTTCGTCGGCGCGTCGCGCCCAGTAGTCGCGTTCGGTGATCCGGTTGTCCTGCATGGCGCGCCAAAGCTCGTCGGTGGCGGGATCGAGCGGCCCCAGCCAATTGAGGCTGTGCGCGGGCAGACCGAGCACGGCTTCGGTATCGCGATGCTTTTCGAACAGGGAATAGGTCAGCACGCTGCCGAAATCCAGCAACAGGCCGGCGGGCCTGATCCTCATGGCACGCCTGCCTGTGCGCCATCGATCACGCCGCGCGCCACCCATTCGTCGAAGATCGCCAGCACTGCGGCGGAGAATGCCGCGTCGTTGATATGCGCGTCGAGCTCGACGAGTTGCACCGGAGCCTGCACATGCGCCCGCAGCTCGTCGATAAAAGCGCCGTGGGCTTCCGGCGCATGCAGCGCCCGGTCGGGACGGTCCCATTCCTGGACGCCCCTGAGCGGCAGCAGCAGCGCCGTCGGCCCCGTCGCCTGCGCCAGCTTGTCGGCGATGTAGCGCGCCGTCGCGCAACGCTCGGGCGGCGTCGTCGCCACCGAGGCGATCAGCCGGTTGTGCGCGTGATAGGCCCGCTGCGCGTAGCGCTGCGGCAGCGGCTGCCAGGTCGGCAAGTCGATCATGTCGACCGCGCCGGGAGCGACGATCTGGGGCACGCCGGCGCGTCCGGCGGCCTCCAGGCGTCCGGCGCCGGAGCTGACGATGGAGCCGTTCACGTGATTGCTGACCTCCTGCAGGCTGAGATCCAGCACCGCGACGAAACGACCTTGCGCCACCAGGGCTTCGAAGGCGCTGCCGCCCATGCCGGTGGTGTGAAAGACCGCGACCTCATAGCCGCGGGCCTCCAGCGCCGGCTTGAGGGTCGTCATGTAGCTGAGGCAGCTTTTGCCCAGCGAGGTCATGCCGACGATCGGCCGCGGATTGCGCGCCGGCACCTTCACGCGGCAGGCGCCGAGCACGGCGCCGGCGGCCTGGCTCAACATGGTTCGGCAAATGCTGTTGAGGCCATAGAGTCCGCCAGCCCAGAGGATCATCATCAGGTCCGGCGCGATCCGCTCGGGCGGAATCAAGTGCGAGAAGGAAACCGTGGACACCACCAGTTTTGGCACGCCGAGCGGCAGGGCGGCGGTCAGGTCGAGCGCCAGATCGGTGCCCATGGTGCCGCCGAGAACGATCACCGCATGCACGGCGCCCTGCCGATGGAGGTCTTGCGCCAGCGCCGTGGCGCCGACCGCCATGCGCGTCATCGCCAGGTTTTCGTCGCCCAGCGCGGCGAGCTCGTCCAGCGTCGCCCCGGCAGCGGCGGCAACGGCGGCATTGGGCAGGTCCGGCGCGAAGCCGGGTTCGCCGAGCACGCCGACATCCATGATCATTCCGGCGCCGCCCATGCGCAGCAGTTCCTCGCGCAGGTAGCGCACCTCGTCGGCCTTGGTGTCGCAGGTCGCGACCAGGAGCACGGTCTTCAATTGGTCTGGCATGTCGGCCTGGTGTCCACCCTTGTGTCGAGCGTTTCGATCATTCCGTTTCCGTTTCCGTGGTCGGGCCGGGCCTCAGGCCGCGACGCTCACCAGCTTCACCTCGGTGTAGCCGAGCAGGCCTTCCATGCCGCTTTCCTGGCCCATGCCGCTTTCCTTCCAGCCACCGAAGGGAGTTTCCGGTTGCGATACGCCGAAATGATTGATGCCGACCATGCCCGCTTCCAGTTCCTGGCCCAGGCGATGCGCGGTCGCCAGGTCGCGGGTGAACGCATAGGCGCTCAAGCCGACGGCCAGGCCGTTGGCCTCGGCCAGCGCCTCGTCGAGCGTGGCAAACGGCTGCAGCAGCGCGATCGGGCCGAAGGGTTCGACTTGCCGGACGCGGGCCGTCGCCGGCACCTGTTCGAGCACGGTGGGTGGATAGAAATACCCCGTGCCGGGAAGGGCCTGTCCGCCGCAGCAGAGCTTGCCCCCCAGCGCCAGTGCGTCGTCGACGAAACTTTGCATTTCGCGCAGCCTGCGGCCATGGATCAATGGCCCCATGTCGCTGGTCGGGTCGAGGCCGGAGCCGATCTTGAGCGCCGCGGCATGTTCAACGAAGCGGTCGCGAAACTCGGCATAGCGGGATTCGTGGATATGGAAGCGGATCGGCGAGGCGCAGACTTGTCCGGCATTGCGGAACTTGGCCGTCACCGCCAGCTTCGCCGCGCTGGCGATATCGGCGTCGGCGCAGACGATCACCGGCGCGTGGCCGCCGAGTTCCGCCGTGTAGCGCTTCATGCCGCGCGCCGCCAGCTCGCCCAGCATCTTGCCGACGGCGACCGATCCGGTGAACGAGGCCTTGCGAATCTGCTCTGCGGCAAGCAGCGTGGCGGAGATTTTCGCCGGATCGCCGCAGACCATGTTGATCACGCCCGGCGGCAGGCCGGCGTCATGAAAGGCCTCGACGATCAGCATGCAGCTCGCCGGCGTTTCCTCGGCCGGCTTGATGATCACGCTGCATCCCGCCGCCAGGGCGCCGCCCAGCTTGCGGCTGGGAAGATTGACCGGAAAATTCCAGGGCGTGAATGCCGCCACCGGCCCCACCGGCTGGCGCATCACGGTCTGGCTCAGGACGTTGGCCTGGCGCGGCGGCACCGTGCGTCCGTACAGGCGCTTGCCCTCTTCCGCAAGAAAATCGATGATGTCGGCCGACAGTTGCACTTCGCGCAGCGCCTCGGCCAGGGGCTTTCCCTGCTCCAGGGTGATTGCGCGCGCAATCCGCGGCGCCCGTTCGCGCAACAGCCGCGTTGCCTGTGTGATCACCTGGAAACGCTCGAACGCGGAACGCGCGCGCCACACCGCGAAGCCGCGCGCGGCGGCTGCCAGTGCCGCGTCGAGCTCGGCGTCGCCGGCCACCGGCAGCCGGCCGAGCTCGCTGCCGTCGGCGGGGTTTTCCACTGCCACGCTGCCGGAACCGGTGGCTTCGAGCCAACGGCCGTCGATATATAGCCTTAGCTGCGGGTAATCGTCCATATCGGCTGTTCCTCTTCCGGAGCGATGGTTGCCCCGGTCTTTGCGGAAGACTTTAGCCGCGGCAGACGTGCGGCGTTATCTATCTTCAGCAATTCGGCGCCCGACACGGGCGGCGTCCGGCCCGCGGCAAGGGGCGGGTTTTGGGTGCAGTGCAACTTGACGTCAAAAGCGAAATGAACAACCATCCGCGGCTACGGTGACCGGCGCCAGATCGGTCCCGGCGGAGGAGTACATGACGACAGCTGAAACCGAGGCGACCCGGGCCTACCGGCGTGACCGCGAGTTGCTCGACTCGCAGGATCACGCCAGGGAACTGGCCGGCTGGAACCAGAACTATGACCAGATTTCGCGCGGCGCTTTTCGCAGCCGGCTGGTGGAGATCGAATTCGACGACATCCACATCTTCCAGGAAGAGCTGTCGCAGGCCGTGTTCCAGACCGGACAATGCAGCAAGGACACAGTGGCGCTGGGGGTGTTCTCGGCGATGTCCGGCGAGGCGCGCTGGCATGGCGGCGCGGTCGGCATGGACGACGTGCTGTTTCTCGAAGGGCAGGGTGAGCTGGTGCTCACCACACCCAAGACCAGCTCCCTGATGTGTGTCGGCCTGCC
>JACPUD010000048.1 GCA_016192435.1 Rhodocyclales bacterium
GCTCGGCCATCCAGGGAAAGTCCTTCGCCTTGTCGCGCATCCAGAACACGGCGCAGCCGATGTCATCGAACTTGAACACGGTGTTCTTTTCGCCGCCGCGCAGCTCGGCGGCAAAGCGCCGGTCGGATATGACCATGCTGCAGCGGGTGCAGGTATCGCGGTCCCATTTGATTTCGGCCATGCCCTCTGGCCAGGCGCCGGAACTGCCGCAGGCCGACAGAGCGGCCGCGATGGGCGTCAGCGCCAGGCCCGCGGCGAGGAAGCGGCGACGGTCCATCAGATCACCGGGGCGCCAGCGCCAACTTTGTGCCGCGCCGCGCCGGCGGCATTGTCGGCATTGCCGGCGACGGCGGGCGGCGCCTCGTGCAGCGAATAGTCGCTGATCAGCGCCACATAGCGCGAGGTCATGCCCATGAAGCGCAGGCGGTCGGGGCCGGGCACCACGCCCTCCCATTCCAGCCCCGCGCCCAGGTCGCGGAAATTCCAGGCCTGCATCGCCTTGGCGAATGCGGCCTCGCTGCGCTTGAGCGAAATGCGGCAGGCGAATTGTCCGGACAGCGACACATCGTCGGCGACGCGGTCGTCGAGCACGAGCTTACCCATGTCCATTTCGACCACCCGATTCACCAGCGCCGAGACCTCGTTCAGGCGATGGCTGGAAATCAGCATGGTGACGTCCTCCTGGCGTTCGGCCAGGAGCTCGAAGAAGATCTTGCGCGCCTCGGGGTCGAGGTTGGCCGCCGGCTCGTCCATGATCAGCAGCTTCGCCTCGCGGCCCAGCGCGATCGCGATCAGCAGCTGCTGCTTCATGCCGCCGGAACGCTTGACGAAGGGCCGCGTCAGGATCGGCGCCAGGTCGAGCCCCAGGCGCTGCGCCAGCTGGTGGATGCGCGCCGGATCGGTGCCGCACAGCGCGGCGGAAAAATCGATCAACTGCGCCACCGGCATTTTCAGCGGCGGCGGCAGTTGCGGCACGAATCCGATCGCGCCCAGCACCGCCGTACGCTCCCGGCGCGGGTCGCGGCCGGCGATGCTGACACGGCCGTCGAAGGTGTATTCGCCGAGCAGGCAGCGGATCAGCGTGGTCTTGCCGGCGCCGTTGGAGCCGATCAGCGCGACGCGCTCGGACAGGCCGATGTCGAGGCTGATGTCATCGAGCACGCGCGACTTGCGGAAGCTTTTGCTGACGTGCGAGAAACTGATCATGGCTTGGGAGGAAGAACGAAAAGCGTTGTCAAGGGTCTTCATAGCAGTTTGGAAAGGCCCTTGACGTCGAAAGTCAGCGAACCGGTGGGGCAGGTGTCGACGCACAGGCCGCAGCGCGTGCAGTCGGGACCGATCGGCACTTCGGTATCCACCGCGCGGCCCTTGATCACCGTGTCGAGCACATGGGGCACCAGGCAGACCTTGCGGCAGTCGCCTTCGTGGAAGCAGCTGTCGAGCTTGTACTTGACGCGCACCGGCGAAAGGATGCCGACCACGCCGTAGGTGAGGCCGATCGGGCAGGCGTAGCGGCACCAGGCGCGGCGCGAAAAAAACACCTCGAACACCAGCAGCGCCAGCACCCAGAGCAAGGCCAGGCCCGGACCGTAGATCAGCGCCCGCGACAGGATGCCGGTCGGCGAAATCGATTCGAACATCGTATAGCCGGTCGCCAGCGCGAGCACGGCAAAGACGATCCAGGACAGGGTGCGCAGGCGGCGGTCGATGTTCTGGTCGGTCACCAGCTTCTTCTGCACCAGGTAGAGGTGAATCTTCTCCGCCCACTCGGCGACCAGGTGATAGGGGCAGACCCAGGAACAGAAACTGCGCCCGCCGAGTATCAGCCAGAGCACGAAGACCGTGGCCGTGCCGATCACCAGATTGACGATGATGTGCTTGTGCGCCAGCATCACCTGCAGCGCCGAGTTGAGGTCGATCAGATGGAAGCCGACGAAGCGCGAGGCGGTCAGCGCGCCTTCGAGGATCTGGATATCGAGCCAGAAGGAGAAGGTGAACATCAGGTTGACGACGATCAGCACCGCCCAGCGCAGGTTGCGCCACTTGTGCACCTTCTTCGCCCGCTCGTGGGCGAGGGTCGCCGCCTGCAGCTTTTCCTTGTTGGTGGCGCGCTTGAGAACGTGGATCTGCTGCGCCGGCGCGGAAATCGCCGCCGGCTTTTTCGGCTCGCGGCCGAACATCACGGCGATCTGGTCGAAGAAGCGGCGCTTGAGGAATTGGTTCATAGCGCCTCCGCCGGGCCGCCCGCGCTCGCGCGGCAGAAAGTTGGACACCCCCTCCCTGCCTCCCCCGCCAAGCGGGGGAGGTGACTAGTCACCCCCGCCCTCGGGGCGGGGGCAGGGGGGTGGGCTGTCAACATTGGGAAGCGACTGCGGAGCTTCATGTATTCCAGACCTCGCGCGCGTCGACCACGATGCAGGTCGGCTCCACCGGACAGATCATTTCGCAGACGCCGCAACCGACGCAGGGCTCATGCACCACGGGCGACTTGCGCTTGCTGCCGTCGGGGGCGAAAACGGTCTCGATGGAAATCGCGCCCTTGACCGGACATTCGCGCACGCACAGATCGCACTCGGCGAGATCGTAGGGATGTTCGGCGACGCCGATCGGCTTCCAGCGGTCGACTTCCATGTAGCGCAGGCGGCCCTGGAACGACGGACCCCGCACCTGGCCCTTGAAGCCCTTGCCCTGGATCGCGAGGCAGGCTTCGGGCCGCGTCAGGCGCGCGACGCCGATGCGCTCGCTGAGGTTCAGGGTCGGCTCGGCATCCTTTTCCTTGGCCTTGAGGATCGGCGCGGCGGCCAGCCTGGCGCCCTTGCGCGAGCCGAGGAAGGCCGGCTTCTTGTACGCCAGCGATCCGGTCGGGCAGGCCAGGATGCACTGCACGGCGTCGCAGGAGAAATCGCAGGCCTGCTCGCGCGCATCGATGTAAGGCGTGCCGACGCCGAATCCATCGACCAGGTCGGCCAGCTTGATCGCCTGCACCGGGCAGACCTGCACGCACTGGCCGCACTTGATGCACGAGGACAGGAAGTCCTTCTCGTCCAGCGCGCCGGGTGGCCGCAGGCGTTTGGTGCGCGCATAGACCAGGGGCAGGAAGCCCGAAAGCGCGGCGCCCATCACGCCGCCGGTGAGCAGGATGGTGCGCAGCCAGCGCCGCCGCGCCTGCCGCACGCGCTCGCGCGACGGCGGCGGCGTAGCCGGTGTCTGGGTGTCGTCGGGCGGCTTCGACTCGCTCACTGGACTACCCTCCCCCCAACCCCCTGCCCGAAGCAGGGGGTGACGGTGGTTCGCTGCTGCGCAGCTCTGTCGGATGACTGGCGCCCCTTCGGGCGGCCGTGCGGCGCGCTCATCCCGTCACCCCGGCCTTGACCTGTTGCGGCTTGCGAAAGCGCGGTTGCTCGTCCTTGAGCGTCAGCTCGGGCGAGGAAAACGGCGCCAGGCGCTCGAGGAAATCCAGCAGTTCCAGCACCGGCGCGGTCTTGAAGAAACGTGCCGGCGGCAGTTCGATCCATATCTGGTCGGCATAGGCGTAAAGCTCGTAGGGCGTGTCGCCGGTGCCGTTGCCGTCGCGGTCGAAACCCTGGTAGTCGTCCCAGTAGTTGCCGCGCCATTGATTGAGGCCGGAGCTGCCGCGGCCGGCCTGCACCACGTTGGTCAGGTTGCCTTCGAAGGCATTGTCGGTGACGACATTGCCGCCGAGTTCGGAGGTCAGCTTGATGGCGATGCCGTTGAAGGCGAAGCGGTTGTTGCGCACCCAGATCTTGCTGTCGGGCTGGAAGGGCGACAGGTCGGAACCGATGCCGACGGCGCAATACACGATTTCGTTGCCTTCGATCACCGCATTGCTCGCTTCCTTGAAGCCGATCGCCATGCCGGTTGCGCCGTTGGCGTGGGAGATCAGGTTGTTCTTCAGCACGCCGCCCTCGGTGTACATGAAATAGACCCCCACCGAATTGTCGTGGAAGCGGTTGTTCTCGACCACGTTGTTGTTGGCGAACATGAAATGGATCGAGTAGCGGCTGCGCGTGCCGACATTGCGGCGATAGACGTTGTCGTGGGAATACCAGGCCACCATGTCGCGCGAATCGGAAATTTCGTTGCCCTCGATCAGGTTGCGATGGCTGTACCAGAGCCGCAGGCCGTCGCCGCGCACACCGAGGTCGCGCGGCTTGGAGCGCACCTTGCTGCCCTTGACGATATTGTCGTTCGACTGCTTGAGGTCGATGCCGAACAGGCAGTTGTCGACCACCAGATTCTCGATGACGTTGCGATGACCGCGCACGTCGAGGCAGGAATCGTCGGTGTCGTGCGAGTCGCCGGAGCCGGTCAGATGCAGCCCGCGCAGCACGGCGCCGTCGGTTTGCAGCGAGAACACCGTACCCCTGTCGCCGGCATCGATGGTCACCGACCCGGCGCCTTCGATCACCAGCGGCTTCGTCATCACCACCGGGCCCGCATAATTTCCCGGCGGCGGCCTCAGGGTCGAACCGGCCGGCGCCGCATCGACCAGGGTCTGGAAGGGCTTCAGGCCATGCACGCGCTTGTCGCGCTCATGCAGCATGAAGGTGGGCTTGGGCCGATCGACGCCGACCCGCGGCGCCGTGGACAAATCCGCCGTCGCCCCCAGAGCCGGCGGCCGGTCGTCGTCGCGATCGACCGGACGCGCCACCAGCAGCGACGAGACACCGAGCAGCAGGACCGGCAACAGCGCCAGCCAGCGTTTCAGTTTCATGGCGTCACCCTAGGACTCGCGCATCTGCCTGCGGCGCAGCAGCAGCGCCAGCATCAGGCAGCCGAACACGACCAGCAGCAGCGCGTAGCCCCAGTAGGGATAGGAGAAGGTCGAGAACTGCGCCACCTTGCCCTCGCCGAATACGGTGGGCATGAACGGCTTGACCGTAAAAGCGCCCCAGGGATGCATGTTGTGGCCGAAGAACCACAACCAGCCGGCATAGTCGATGACGAAGAAGAGCGGCAGCAGGGCGGGAGCCAGAGGCAGCAGCAGCGAGAAGCGGGGAATCTTCCAGACCCCCAGCAGGACGATCAGCATCGCCGCGACGATCCCGGCCATCGACACCTGGGTGGCGAGGATCAGATTGGCCTTCCAGCGGTCCAGCACGTCGGGTTGATTGAAGAAAGTGCTGGCCTCGTGATAGTAGTGCGCAGCGAAGGCGTCGAGCTGCCCCATGACGATCTGGTCGACCACCATCCAGACGGCAACCGCCGCGAAGCCGACGCCGAGAATCTTCAACTGGTTCCTGCGCTCGGTGGCCATGAATCCCAGCAGCATCACGGCGAACCAGCCGAAGAGAAACTTGGACAAGCGCAGCTCGACCGGAGAGCCGGTGTCGATCGGATACATGCCGACGTAGTGGTTGATGGTGTTCATTTCATGGACGCAGTCGAGGCTCTTCGCCTCCTTGTTTACGTCCTTGTCCTTGTCCAGGATCGGGTTGTAGCGCGGGGTGTCCTCGCCCATGTCGGCCTGCAGGGTTTCGCTGCCCATGCGGGTGCCCTTGCCCACCGCGGTGCAGCCGTTGAACACGCCGTTGAAGTGAAAGTGAATGCGAATGCCGTCGGGAAACGCGTCCTTGGGGTAGTTCGGCGCCGTCAGCGAAACCCACCAGATCGGCGCAAAGTAGGCGGCGATCAAGGCCACCAGCGCCACCAGGGTCAGGCCGCAGATCAGCAGGTTCTGCTTTTTTTGGTCTAGCATTTTGTTCTCTGTATGGGGGAGTGGATTGCCGGTCGGCTGGAGGTTTTCCGCACCCCGGCAGAGGCCGGAGCGCGGAAGACCCGGATTGACCGCTTGTTTCTCGCCTATTTCTTCTTGCCGCCCTTGGCCGCAGGCCCGGACTTGCACATCGAGCCGGGCATGCTCAGGCTGGACTGATAGGCGGAAATCGCCACCAGTTGCTTGTCATCGTACTTCTTGATGATCTTGACCATGTCCGGATTGGCGTTGCGACGCTTGCCGTCACGGATCTCGGTCATCTGCCGCAGCAGGTACTTGTAATGCTGGCCTGCCAGAACGGGATAGAACTTGTCCTTGACGCCCTCGCCGTTTGCCTTGTGGCATTCGATGCATTCCTTCTCGTACATCGCCTTGCCGTCGGCGACCTGCTTGGCAGCGTCGGGACCCTCGTACTTGCCGTGGTCCACCGGAATGCACAGGCTCTCGATATAGGCCGCAACGTTGGCCAGTTCCTGCGCATCGATCAGCTCCTTGGCAAACGGATACATGGTCGGATTGTCGCGCAGGCCGGCGCGAATGTCGGCCATCTGCTTGATCAGCACCGTCGTGTGCTGACCGGCCAGCTGCGGGAAGGTGCCGTCGGAACGGCCCGCACCGGAAGGCAGGTGGCAGGCGCCACAGACCTCGTAGCCTTCCTTGCCGGCCTTGGCGTCGCCTTTCTTCTGCAGGGCCTCGATCTTCTCGCCCTCCTGGGCATTCCATTTGTAGTCCTTGGATTCGATGCCGGCCTTCTTTTCGGGCGGGGGCCCGGCCATGGCGAATGCGGGAATCAGCGCCATCGAGAGCGCGAGTGTCAATGCCTTGTACATGTTGGTTTCCTTGTCAGTATTTAATGGCTGAGTCATGATGGCACAGGTATATAAGAGTTCATTGATATCCGTCAAAGCCTGTGTTTGCCTGCATCACGCAGCGCCGCTCAGCCGTCTATTTGATCTCCGAAAGATACTTCGCCAGCTCCTTGATTTCCTCATCGGAAACCAGGTGCATGACACCCTTCATCGCCGCCGCATTGCCATTGGCGCGCGCACCGCTCTTGATGTCCAGCATCTGCCGCTCGGCGTACTTGGCGTTCTGCCCCGCCAGCCGCGGATATTCCGGCGTCAAGGGCTTCTTCGCATCCTTGCCGTGACAGGCGACGCAGGTCTTTTCCAGGTAAAGCGCCTTGCCATCGGCCAGAACCGGTGCGGCGAAGGAAACGGCAGCGGCCGCCGCGAGAATCAATCCAAATTTCATTGTCATTCCTTTCATAAAAAACACTACGCAGCGGAGTTTCAGTGTGGGCGATGCCTGCATGTATGACAAAGGTACCCAGCTTTCCCCGCACCTACCTTGATCTATCTCATCCGATCAGGGGAAAGCCACCCCGGCGCGCAGCGCCGGGGTGCCGGCTCACTTGACCTTCTTGGCGCCGTTTTGCTCCAGGTAGGTCTTGGCGCGCAAACCGAGGTCGGCGGTCTTGACCTGGTAC
>JACPUD010000053.1 GCA_016192435.1 Rhodocyclales bacterium
GACCTCGCCGGTGATCCACGAGGGCAAGGGCGTCTTCGCCGGCCTACCGAATCCACTGACCGTGACCCGCTACCACTCGCTGGCGATCCGCCGCGAGACGCTGCCGGCCTGCCTCGAAGTCACGGCCTGGATCGAAGACGGCGAGATCATGGGCGTGCGTCACCGCGAGTTCAAGGTGGAAGGCGTGCAGTTCCATCCCGAATCGATATTGACCGAATGCGGCCACGAGCTGCTGAACAATTTCTTGAAGGAAGCCTGATCATGATCACCCCCCAGGAAGCGCTCCAGCGCACCATCGAACACCGCGAAATCTTCCACGACGAGATGCTGCACCTGATGCGGCAGATCATGCAGGGCGAGATCTCGCCGCTGATGGTTGCCGCCATCCTCACCGGCCTGCGCGTGAAGAAGGAAACCCTGGGCGAGATCGCCGCCGCCGCGACGGTCATGCGCGAGTTGTCGACCAAGGTCGTGACGCCGCACAACCCGCACTTTGTGGACATCGTCGGCACCGGCGGCGACGGCGCGCATACCTTCAACATTTCCACGGCGACCATGTTCGTCGCCACCGCGGCCGGTGCCACGGTGGCCAAGCACGGCAACCGCAGCGTCTCGTCGAAATCCGGCGCCGCCGACGTGCTGGAATCCTTCGGCGCCAACATCATGCTGGCGCCGGAGCAGGTGGCCGAGTGCATCGAAACCATAGGCTGCGGCTTCATGTTTGCACCGAACCACCATCCGGCTATGAAGAACGTCGCCCCGGTGCGGCGCGAAATGGGCGTGCGCACGATATTCAACATCCTCGGCCCCCTGACCAACCCGGCCGGCGCGCCGAACACCCTGATGGGCGTGTTCCATCCCGACCTGGTCGGCATCCAGGTGCGCGTCATGCAGCGCCTGGGCGCCGATCACGTCATGGTGGTGTGGGGCAAGGACGGCATGGATGAGATCTCGCTGGGTGCGGCGACCCTGGTCGGCGAACTCAAGAACGGCGAGATCACCGAGTACGAAATCCATCCCGAGGACTACGGCCTGGCCATGATGTCCAACCGCGGCCTGCGTGTCGCCGACGCCGCCGAATCGAAAGCCATGATGCTCGAAGCGCTGGACAACAAGCCCGGCACACCGCGCGAGATCGTCACGCTGAACGCCGGCGCCGCGCTCTACACGGCCAACCTGGTCGACTCGATCGGCGCGGGCATCGCCAGGGCGCGCGAAGCCATCGCCAGCCGGGCGGCGCGCCAGAAACTCGACGAATTCATCAACTTCACCCGGAAGTTCGCCTGATGTCGGACATTCTCAACAAGATCCTCGCGGTCAAACGCGAGGAAGTCGCGGCGGCGCAGGCCGCAAAGCCGCTGGCGGTCGTCCGCGCCGAGGCCGAGGCGCAAGCGCCGGCACGCGACTTCGCTGGCGCCATTGCTGCAAGAGTTGGCGCTGGCGACGCGGTGAAATGCGCGGCGGTCATCGCCGAGATCAAGAAAGCCAGCCCGTCGAAGGGCGTGATCCGCCCCGATTTCCGTCCCGCCGAAATCGCCGCCGATTACGAGCGCCACGGCGCGACCTGCCTCTCGGTGCTGACCGACGCGCCCTTCTTCCAGGGTAGCTCGGACTACCTGCGGCAGGCGCGTGCCGCCTGCGCGCTGCCGGTGCTGCGCAAGGATTTCCTGGTCGACCCGTATCAGGTCTTTGAGGCGCGGGCGATGGGCGCCGACGCGATCCTGCTGATCGTCGCCGCGCTGTCGCTGGCCGAAATGCAGGAGATGGAAGCCATCGCCCACGGTCTCGGCATGGGCGTCCTGGTCGAATGCCACGACGCCGCCGAACTCGACATCGCGCTGCAACTGACGACGCCGCTGATCGGCATCAACAACCGCAACCTGCGCACTTTCGAAGTCAGCCTCGATACCACGCTGTCGCAGCTCGAACGGATACCGGCAGGCCGCATCGTCGTCACCGAATCGGGCATCCTCGGCCCGGCCGACGTGGCCTTGATGCGCAGCCGCGGCGTGCATGCCTTCCTGGTCGGCGAGGCCTTCATGCGCGCGCCCTCGCCGGGCGCGGAACTGGCGCGGCTGTTCGCTTAGGCGCAACTGTTGCCGGTCGAGTCCGGCACACCGAGCTTCTTCAGGATCGAATCCAGTGGACAGAACTTGGTGAAGCCGCTCTGGAACAGGTTGGCGCCGACGAAGGCGGTGAACCAGAGCCAGGACAAATGGCTCATGTCGACCTGGCCCATGACATGGGCGAGAGCGAGCGAGGTCATGATGAAGAATCCGGCGACGATGCGAACGATTTGATTGACGGTCATGGGTAATGCTCCTGAGTAAGAATTAGGGGGTCAGGCCGCCTGAATGCGGCTCTTCATCGCGGCGTAGTACAGCACCGGGATCACCACCAGCGTCAGCATGGTGGACACGAAAATGCCGAAAATCAGCGACAGCGCGAGGCCGGCGAAGATCGGGTCATCGACGATGAACAGCGCGCCGAGCATGGCCGCCAGGCCCGTCAGCACGATCGGCTTGGCGCGGATCGCGGCGGCCTGGATCACGGCTTCGGCGAAGTCCATGCCGTCCGCCACCTGTTCGTTGATGAAGTCGACCAGCAGGATGGAGTTGCGCACGATGATGCCGGCCAGCGCGATCATGCCGATCATCGAAGTGGCGGTGTACTGCGCGCCGAACAGCGCATGGCCGGGCATGACGCCGATGATGGTGAGCGGGATCGGCGCCATGATGATCAGCGGCACCAGATAGCTCTTGAACTGCGCCACCACCAGCAGGTAGATCAGGATCAGGCCGACGGCATAGGCGGCGCCCATGTCGCGGAAGGTCTCGAAGGTCACCTGCCATTCGCCGTCCCACTTCAGCGAGTATTGCGCGTAGGGGTCCTTCGGCTGCTTGAAGAAATATTCGCCCAGCGTGCCGCCTTGCGGCAGCGCGACGCCGGTCAGTTTGTTGCGGATGTCGAACATGCCGTAGAGCGGCGAATCGAGCTTGCCGCCCATGTCGCCGGTGACGAATACCACCGGCAGCAGATCCTTGTGATAGATGACCTTCTCGCGCAGCGTGCGTTTGACTTCGACCACTTCCGAGACCGGCACCAGCGTGCCGTCGCGACCACGCAGCTTGAGCTTGAGCAACTGGTCGATGCTGTTCTGGCGCTCGGCCGGCAGCACGATGCGCACCGGTATTTCGTATTTCGCGTCGCCGTCATGCACGGGCGTCACGTCCTCGCCGGAGAGGCCCATGCGCACCACTTCGACGATGTCCTTCTGTGCCACGCCGAGCAAGGCTGCCTTGGCCTGGGACACGCGCAGCACCAGCTTGTCGGCGTCCTCATCGACGGTATCGTCGACGCCGATGATGTCTGCCGTGCTCTCGAATGCGGCGCGCACCTGCTTCGCCACCGCAATCTGGCCGGCGTAATCCGGACCGTAGATTTCGGCGACGATCGGCGACATCACCGGCGGACCCGGCGGCACTTCGACCACCTTGACGTTGCCGCCGTGCTTCGTCGCCACGGCCACGACGCGGTCGCGCACCGAGACGGCAATCTCGTGGCTCTGCCGGTCGCGGTGCTTCTTGTCGACGAGATTGACCTGGATGTCGCCCATTTCCGGCGCGCTGCGCAGGTAGTACTGGCGCACCAGGCCGTTGAAGTTGATCGGGCTGGCGGTGCCGGCATACGCCTGGTAGTCCGCGACTTCCGGAACCTGCGCGATCTCGGCGGAAATTTCGCGCAGCACTTTCGCGGTTTCTTCGAGCGGGGTGCCGACCGGCATGTCGAGCACGATCTGGAATTCGCTCTTGTTGTCGAAAGGCAGCATCTTCAGCACCACGAGCTTGAAGAAGCCGAGGCTGACCGAGGCCAGGATCGCGACCAGGATGCCGATCCACAGCTTGCGCCGCGCGGCCCTGCCGGTCTGCGGGTCGAGCAGCGGTGTCATCAGGCGACGGAAGAAGCGATCGAGCTTGCCCGTCAGCGGATCGGCGTGAGCGCCGTCGCTGCCGTGGCCGGCCGGCTTCATCATCTTCAGCGCCAGCCAGGGCGTGATGACGAAGGCGATCGCCAGCGAAATGAACATGCCCATCGAGGCATTGATCGGGATCGGGCTCATGTAGGGCCCCATCAGGCCGGTGACGAAGGCCATCGGCAACAGCGCCGCGATCACCGTGAAGGTGGCAAGTATCGTCGGCCCGCCGACTTCATCGACGGCCGGCGGAATGATCTGCCACAACGGCTTGTCGGGTTCCAGCAAATGCCAGCGATGGATATTCTCGACCACCACGATCGCGTCGTCGACCAGGATGCCGATCGAGAAAATCAGCGCGAACAGCGACACGCGATTGAGCGTGAAGCCCCAGGCCCAGGAGGCGAACAGCGTGGCGGCCAGGGTCAAGGTCACCGCCGTGCCGACGATCACCGCCTCGCGCCTGCCCAGCGCGAACAGCACCAGCAGCACGACGAACATCGTGGCGAAGACCAGCTTGCCGATCAGCTTCTGCGCCTTGTCGGTGGCCGTCGCGCCGTAGTTGCGCGTCACCGTGAAGTCGACGCCCTCGGGGATCACCGTGCCCTTGAGCGCCTCGGCGCGGGCGATCACGGCCTCGGCGACGTCGGCGGCATTGACGCCGGGCTTCTTCGACACCGACAAGGTCACTGCCGGGAACTCTCCCTTGCGGTCACCGTGCCAGACATAGCGCAAGGGCTGATCGGCACCATCGACGACCTGGGCGACGTCGGCCAGGTAAACCGGCTTCTTCTCGAAGACGCCGACCACCAGGCGCTTCACGTCGGCGGCGGACTCGATGTAGGTGCCGGTCTGCACCAGGATTTCGCGGTTGCCGGCAACCAGGGCACCGGCCGGCTGCGAGGCATTCGACACCTGCAGCGCCGCCTTCAGGTCCTGCGCCGTGATGCCGTGCGCGTTCATGCGGTCGGCGTCCATGACGACGCGGATCACGTGGCCGGGGCCGCCGATGGTGGCGACGTCGCGCGTGCCGGCGATGCGCTTCAGGTCGATTTCGGTGGCGCGCGCTACCTGCTGCATCTCGAACGCCGATTTCGCAGGATCGCTGCTGTGAAAGGTCAGCGTGACGATGGGCACGTCATCGATGCCCTTCGGCTTGATGATCGGCTCCATGACGCCCAGGTTGGGCGAGAGCCAGTCGCGGTGCGAATTGATCGTATCGTAGAGCCGCACCAAGGCCTGGATCGGGTCCTCGCCGACCTCGAACTGCACCGTGATCACAGCCATGCCGGGGCGCGAGACGGAATACACGTGCTCGATGCCGGCGATGCGCGACAGCACCTGCTCGGCCGGACGCGCCACCAGCGCCTCGACATCGCGTGCCGACGCACCCGGGAAGGGCACGAAGACATTCGCCATGGTGACGTTGATCTGCGGTTCTTCCTCGCGCGGCGTGATCAGCGTCGCGCCGATGCCCAGCAGCAGCGCGATCAATGCGATCAGCGGCGTCAGTGAATTCCTGAGAAAGTACTCCGCGATGCGACCCGATATCCCCACTATGACCTCATCTGAAACCACCGAAAAAACACCGGCGCAGGGATGCGGAGCAACAGCAGGAAGTCAGGGTCCGTTTCGGTCAGGCCTCTCTGTCTATCCGCGCTGTGCTCGTCCTTGCGTCGGCAGTCTGCTTACTTGTCCTTCAACTTCATGATGCCCAGGGAATTGAGCACCATCTTTTCGAAAACATGCTCGCTGGTGCCCTTCTTGATCTTGCGCATGTAAAACTTCTCGAAGGCGATCTTGGCCAGGTGCACCCATTTGCCCTGTGAAAACCAGCTCACGTTGCGCGGCGGAATCTGCGGCAGGGCGACGAAAGCCGCGCCGTTGTCGCCGAAGTCGGCCAGGCAAACGGCATTCCAGGTCGCCTTGTGGCTCGGTTCCTTGCCTTCCAGCGCCTCGCGGAGGTTATGCACCGTGGCGCTGACCATCGACTCGATCATGTAGCCGGTCTTCGGCGCGCCGGTCGGTACCGGGGTTGCCTCCACAGGCGGAATGGCGACGCAGACGCCCACCGAATAGATGTTCTTGAACTTCGGATTGCGCTGGAAGGCATCGATCAGGATGAAGCCGCGCGGATTGGTCAGGCCCTCTATGCCGATGACGGCGTCGATACCCTTGAAGGCCGGCAGCATCATCGAGTACTTGAACTCGAGCACATGTTCCTTTTTCGGCGTGCCGTCGTCGTTGTGTTCCGTGACGTACATCTTGCCGGCCTCGACCTTGGTGGTTTTGGCGTTGCAGATCCACTTGATGTGGCGATCGCGCATGACGGATTCCATGAGTCCCTTGGAATCGCCGACGCCACCCAGGCCGAGGTGCCCGATATAGGGTTCGGCGGTGACGAAGGTCATCGGCACCTTGTCGCGGATCTTGCGCCGGCGCAGATCGGTATCCATGATCATGGCAAACTCGTAGGCCGGGCCGTAGCAGGAAGCCATCTGCACCGCACCGACCACGATATGGCCCGGAGCTTTGACGAATTCCTGCCAGGCGACCTCGGCCTCGACCGCATGATCGACGTGGCAGATCGAATGGGTGTGGCCCTGCGGTCCGAGTCCTTCGACTTCCTCGAAAGCCAGCTTGGGACCGGTGGCGATGACGAGAAAGTCGTAGTCGATGCTGCGGCCGTCGTCCAGCTCGATCTGGTTCTTGTCCGGATGAACCCGCTTGGCGCCGACCGGGATGAAGTCGATGCCCTTCTTCGCCAGCAGCGGTCCGATTTCCACCTCGATCGCGTCGCGCTTGCGCCAATCGACGGCAACCCAGGGATTCGAGGGCGTGAAATGGTGCTTGGGATTATTTGAAATCACCGTCAGCTTGTCGCCGGGACGAAGCATTTCACGCATCTCGTATGCCGCAGGCATGCCGCCGATACCGGCGCCGAGAATTACTATGTGGGCCATGTTGTCTGCTCCAGAGTCTGGTTATGAATGGACCGCAGAGTATCAGACCATAATTCGGTCATGGGTATAACTCCCGCGATTGCAGGCATGACTAAAATTTATGGAATCAGTGGGCGGCCAGGGTCTTCAGGTCGATGCCGGTTTTCAGCGGCACCAGACTGACCCGCTCGCCGGAATTGAGGCCGGCCAGCACCTCGAGCTCTCCGCCCGCCATCGACTCGCCCAGACGCACCTGGCGCAGGCTCGCGACGCCCTTGCCGTCGAGCACATAGACCGCGGTCACTTCGCCCCGGCGCAGGACCGCCGCTGGCGGCACGGTAAGTTTCTGCGCCCGGCCAACGGTGAAATGCGCCCGCGCGTACAAGCCGGGCACCACGCCTTCGATGTTTTCCGGCAGGTAGAGCCGCGCCGTCGCGGTGCGGCTGCGCGCGTCCACCGTCGGCAGGATTTCGATCCGCTGCACGTCGATCCACTTTCCGGTTTCGGGAAACTCGACGCGGGCACGACCGGCCTTTCGGAGTTCGGCAAGCTTGTACTGGGGCAGGCTGGCAATCACGCGCATGCCCTTGGGGTCGAACAGCGTAATCAGCGGCAGTCCCGGCGTCGCCATCTCGCCAGGTTCGACATGGCGTTGCGCCACCACGCCGGCGATCGGCGCCGTCACCACGCCATGCGATGCGCCGGCCCCGGTGGCTGCAGCCGCACCCTGGGCAGCCTTGAAGGCGGCCGCGGCCTGATCGAGCGCGGCCTGGCTGATGAATTTCTGGGCATGCAGGTTCCGGCTGCGTTCATAGGCGGCACTGGCCTGCGCCAGCGTGGCCCGGGCGCTGGCGTCGGAACCCGCTGCTTCGCGCGCATCGAGACGCATCAGCAGTTCGCCCTGCTTCACGCGCTGCCCGGCATCGACGCGAAGCTCGAGCACGCGGCCGGCAATTTGTGCGGCCACCGTGGCCTGGCGCACGGCTTCGACGGTCGCCTCGACCGGAAAGCTCAGGTCGACATCGCGCAGCTGCACGACGACGCTGCCCGGCGCCTCGTCGGCAGCATAAGAAAAACTCGCCGGCACCAGGCCGGCGAGGGAAAAACCAAGGACGATCAGGAGGAGGAGAGGGCCCTTGGGGAGGAAACTGGTGCCTGTCTGCATGCATATCAGTATATGCTTATATATAAAAAAATCAAGCCCGGCATCCTGCTTAATTTCACGTGACCGACAATCAGCATGGCGCCCGCGAGCTTTTTATTTGCGGATAATCCCGATACACTGCGCGGCGCCCCGGTTTCGCCTGTTCCCCGTTCGTCCCCAGAAAGCTTTCATGGCACCTGCAAGGCTGTTCGGCCTGGCAATCTTGTTTTTCTTCATGACGCTTGCGCGAGCGGCCGACTGGTCCGCCGTCTATCCGCAAGTGCGCAGCTTCTATCCCGAAGCCGACGCCTTCGGGGAATTCGAGGGTTCGCCACCTTCTGCCGCCGTTTACAAGAACGGGCTGACAATAGGTTATGTGTATCTGACATCCGATGTACTGCGGATTCCGGCCTATTCGGGCAAGCCCATCAACACCCTCGTTGGCCTCGACGCCGCCGGACGCATCGTCGGCCTGACCATCGTCAACCACGACGAACCGATACTCGCCGTGGGCATCTCGCAGGAAAGGCTGGCCCGCTATGTAGACCAGTACGTCAGCAGGTCCGCGTTCGACAAGATCGTGATCGGCGCACGGCGCGAGGGCCATGTCGCCATCGACGGCATCACCGGCGCCACCATCACGGTGATGGTCCAGAATTCGACCTTGATGCGCTCGGCGCGCGCGGTCGCAGAATCGCGCGGCATTCAATACCTTGCGTCGGCGCCCCGCCCGCTCCAGCAGGGGACGGCAGTAGCGCCGGCTGAAACCGGCACGCAAGCCAAGGCAGCACCTGCGGCCACGCCAAGCCCTGACCTGCCTCAGCCTGCTCCCGAGCAAGCCCGGCGCACCTTGCGTCAGGGCGAGCACGCGGACAAGGCCAGGCTTGGAGCAGGCCGGCCGCCCGCGGTTCGGACTCCCGCCACGCCGTCGGCGCCGACTTCTGCCTTCGCGATACCGCCACCCGCCTTTACGCCCGGCGCGGCGCATCCGGCTCAGCCCGGCGAATGGATGGCGCCGGAGCAGGAACCGGAGTGGATTGCCATCTGGAAAAGCCGCACGTTCGACATCGCCGTGTTGGGGGGAGGCCTGGCAGTACTCTTTTCCATCCTGATATTCCAGGACTGGCTGGTGCGCCATACGACCCTCCTGCAGTACCTGCGCAATGCCTTCCATGTCTACACGCTGGTCTTCATCGGCTGGTGGGGGCTCGCCCAGCTCTCCGTGATCAACGTGCTGACCTTCGTCAGTTCCGTCATGCAGGGCTTTCGCTGGGAGAACTTTCTCATCGATCCAATGCTGTTCATCCTCTGGGGCTTCGTCGCGGTGACCTTGCTGTTGTGGGGACGCGGCGTGTATTGCGGCTGGCTGTGCCCGTTTGGCGCATTGCAGGAGCTGATCCTGATCGCCTCCCGCAAGCTGAAGTTGCCGCAGCTGGAATTCAGCGACGCGGTTCATGAGCGTCTGGTGGCGCTCAAGTACATCATCCTCATCCTGCTCTTCGGCGTCTCCCTGCAATCGATCGCCGAGGCCGCGAGCTATACCGAGGTCGAGCCGTTCAAGACGGTATTTTCCCTGCGCTTTCAGCGCGAATGGAGTTATGTACTTTACGCCGTGCTTCTGATCGCGATAGCCGCGGTGAACCGCAAGTTCTATTGCAAGTATCTTTGCCCTCTGGGTGCCGCGCTATCCATTCCGGGCCGTTTCAGGCTGTTCGAATGGTGGCTGCGGCGGCGCAGGGAATGCGGCAAACCGTGCCAGGTCTGCGCGAACCAGTGTTCGGTCAGGGCCATCCGCCCGACTGGCGAGATCAACGCCAACGAGTGTCACTACTGCCTCGACTGTCAGGTCATCTACTACAACGACAAAGTCTGTCTGCCCCTGATCGACCGACGCAAACGACGCGAACCGAATTCCGGACGGGCACGGGACAGCAAGCCCGCCACCTCGGACAAAAATCCGGTAGCAGCCGAAACGAGCGGGGAGCCTGAATGACGGTATTCACCACATAAATTTGAATATTTTGATATCCGTCAAGGCTGGCGAAAGCGACAACATCTCTAATATATCGTTTGATCAAAATTGTTTATTCACAAAACTCAGGAGACGAATCAATGCAAAGCCGGAAACTAGCGCTTGCCGCAGGGCTGTCCTTGCTGGCCGCGCTGCCAGCCTTCACTTGGGCGCAGTCGAAAACCATGCACCCGGGTACGCCGGAGGAGGAAATCCGCTACAAGGGCGCGGCGGTGCCGATCAAGCCTGAGGACGTCAAGGAGACCCTCTCACCCAAAGCCCCGCCGGTCAGTCCGCAAGAATTCGCGCGCGCCAAGCAGATCTACTTCGAGCGCTGCGCCGGCTGCCACGGTGTGCTGCGCAAGGGCGCCACCGGCAAGCCGTTGACACCCGATATCACCCTGCCCAAGGGCACCGAATATCTCAAGGTCTTCATCGCCTACGGTTCGCCCGCCGGCATGCCCAACTGGCAGACCTCCGGCGAACTGTCCGAGCAGGACGTCGACCTGATGGCGCGTTTCCTGCAGCATGAGCCGCCCACCCCGCCGGAGTTTGGCCTGAAGGAAATGAAGGCCACCTGGAAGCTGCTCGTACCGCCGGAGAAGCGCCCGACCAAGAAGATGAACAATCTCAACCTTGAGAACATGTTCTCGGTGACGCTGCGCGATGCCGGCGAAATCGCCCTGATCGACGGCGACACCAAGAAGATCACCCAGATCGTCAAGACCGGCTACGCGGTGCACATCTCGCGCATCTCCGCTTCCGGCCGCTATCTGTTCGTGATCGGCCGCGACGCCAAGATCGACATGATCGATCTGTGGACGCCAACACCGACCACTGTCGCCGAAATCAAGGTTGGTCTTGAGGCCCGCTCGGTCGAAACCTCCAAGTACAAGGGCTACGAGGACAAGCTCGCCGTCGCCGGCACCTACTGGCCGCCGCAGTTCGTCATCATGAAGGGCGACACGCTGGAACCGGTGAAGATCGTCGGCACCCGCGGCATGACGGTGGACACCCAGGAATATCATCCCGAGCCGCGGGTGGCCGCCATCGTGGCGAACCACCACAAGCCGGAGTTCGTGGTGAACGTCAAGGAAACCGGCAAGGTCATCCTGGCCAACTACGCCGATCTCAACAACATGAAGTTCACCGAGATCGCCGCAGCGCGTTTCCTGCATGACGGCGGCTGGGAATCCACCCAGCGCTACGTCATGATGGCGGCGAACCAGTCGAACAAGATCAGCGTGATCGATACCGTCGAAGGCAAGCAGGCTGCCCTGGTGGATGTGGGCAAGATCCCGCACCCCGGCCGCGGCGCCAACTTCGTGCATCCGAAATTCGGCCCCGTCTGGGCGACCAGCCACCTCGGCGACGAGACGGTCAGCCTGATCGGCACCGATCCGAAGAAGCATCCGAAGCAGGCCTGGAAAGTGGTGCAGACGCTCAAGGCCCAGGGTGGCGGTTCGCTCTTCATCAAGACGCATCCGAAGTCGAAGAACCTGTGGGTGGACACCACGCTGAACCCGGAATCCGCAATCAGCCGGTCCATCGCCGTGTTCGACATCAACAACCTCGACAAGGGCTTCGTCTCCCTGCCGATCGCCGAATGGGCCGGCATCAAGGACGACGGCGCCAAGCGCGTCCTGCAACCGGAATACAACAAGGCCGGCGACGAAGTGTGGTTCTCGGTGTGGAGCGCGAAGAACCAGGAGTCCGCCATCGTGGTGGTCGACGACAAGACGCGCAAGCTGAAGGCCGTGATCAAGGATCCGAGGCTGATCACCCCGACGGGCAAGTTCAACGTCTACAACACCCAGAAAGACGTGTATTGATTTACGCAACATCCGCCGCAAATCAAACGGGGGCGCAAGCCCCCGTTTTTCGTTCAAGTCGCCGGCGGCAAATCAGTCGTCCGGCCTGGCATTGATGGCATAGTCGGCCATTGCCGCCAGCACCGACTCGACCTCCCCCACCGGCGCGGCGAGCGCGATGACCAGGCCCGGGTGACGGTCCATGGCATTCGCCGCCAGTTGCGGCAGATCCTTCTTCACGTGGCTGCCGGCGGCCATGAAGATCGGCACCACGACGATCTCGGTCGCGCCCTGGCGCACCAGGCAATCCACTCCCTCGTCGAAGCTTGGCCGCATCAGTTCGAGGAAGCCCGGTTCGACCAGGGCCTGCGGATCGCGCGACTTGATCGCGTCGCGAATGCGATGAAAAGGCTCAGCCCACTCCGGATTTCGGGCGCCATGGCCATAGAGCAGGATTGCTTTCACTTTGCCTCCGCCGGGCCGCCCCAAGGAGGCAAGCACCAATAAACCGGAAGTCGCCCTGGCGACTGAACCGTGATCGCCCCCTTTCCAGGAAAGGGGGTTGGGGGGAATGTTGTCATTGTTTCCAGATGTTGCGACAGCCGGTTTCCCGGACGAACAGCGTGGCGATCCACCCGGCGATGGCCGCCGCAGTCAGCAGCAGCATGCCGTTGCGCCAGTCGCTGGCCGAGTAGATGCGCACGCCGGCCTCCATTCTGCCATCCCAGGTGCGCTCCATGAGCCAGCCCACGGTTGGCTGCAGGATCGCCGGGCCGAGGAAAATGCCGACATTGACCACGCTGGTGGCCATGCCGGAGAGCTGCGGCGGATTGACTTCCTTGGCGCTGGCCCAGGACAGCGTGAACCCGGCCGTGGCCAACCCCATGATGGTGCACAGGCCATAGGTCGCCGCCAGCGGCAAGGCGCCGTCGGCGCGCCAGGTCGCCCACAGCCAGACGCCCCAGCCCAGCACGTGCAGGCCGGAAACCGCCAGCGCCACCGACTTGCGCCGTCCCACGGCATCCGAAACGCGGCCCCACAAGGCAGAGCCGACAGCGAAGCCGAGAAAGTAAATGCTCACATGATTGGAGGCGGTGGCGCGCGACATGGCGTGCATCTGGGTCAGGTAGGGCACCGCCCAGAGTCCGGCGAAGGTAAAGAAGGCGCCGGAAAGTCCGGTGTTGGCGAAGAAGCCGGGCCAGGTGGCGCGGTTCTTCAGCACCGAGACCAGGCCGGACAACCATGCGGTGCGATCGACCTTGCCGGCGGGGGTTTCGATCACCCAGGCGCGGCTGGCGAAGGCCAGCGCGATGGACAGGATGCCGACCACGACGAAGACCTGGCGCCAGCCGGCGGCCTGGGTCGCCCAGGCCAGAGGTGCGCCGGCCAGGATCGAACCGAAATTGCCGATCAGCATGCACAGGCCGGTCAGGGTGGCGAAGCGGCGTTCGTCGAATCCGATTGCCAGCAACTTGAGCATGGCGATGAAGGTGACCGACACGCCCAGTCCCACGAGAGTGCGGCCGAAGAACGCGATCTCGAAACTCGGCGCCATGCCGAACATGATCGCCCCCACACCGGCCACCAGTCCGCCCCACCAGAGGATGCGGCGCGGCCCCAGGGTGTCGGCGAGCACCCCGGTCGGAATCTGCATCAGCGTGTAAACGTAGAAGTAGGTCGCCGCCAATGTGCCGAGCTGCGCCCCGCCGATGGCGAAGCTGACCTGCAGGTCGCCGGAGATCGCCGCCGGCGCCACGCGGTGGAAGAAGGACAGCAGGTAGGCGGCAATCGCCACGCCGAGGCCGAGCAGCACGGCCGGCCGGGTGGCGGTGGCAGTCATCGCAGCACTTCGGGATTGAGCAGGTTGGGCGGGCGCTGACCGGAAAGAACGGCGATCAGGTTGTCGGCCGCCGTCATCGCCATCGCCATGCGCGTCGCCCGCGAACTGGAGCCGATGTGCGGCGTCAGCGCGACATTGTCGAGTTCGAGGAAGCCGGGATTGAACTTCGGTTCGCCCTCGAACACGTCGAGCCCGGCACCCGCCAGGCGGCCTTCGCGCAAGGCCGCTATCAGCGCCTCGTCATCGACGATGCCGCCGCGCGCGACGTTGATCAGGTGCGCCGTGGGCTTCATCAGCGCCAGCTCGGCGGCGCCGATGGTGTGATGGCTTTCCGGCGAGTAGGGCAGCAGCAGGACCAGGAAATCGGATTCGCGCAGCAGGGTCTGCTTGTCCACCCAGGTGGCGCGGCATTCGGCCTCGCGCTCCGCCGGCAGCGGCGTGCGCTTGTGGTAGATGACCTTCATGTCGAAGCCCAGCGCGCGGCGCGCCACGGTCTGCCCGATGCGGCCCATGCCGAGGATGCCGAGCGTGGCGTGATGCACGTCGCTGCCCAGCCACTGGATGAACTGCCAGCCCTTCCATTCGCCGTTGCGCAGCCAGCGCTCGGCCGCCGGCAGGCGCCGCGCGGTCGCCATCAGCAGCGCCCAGGCCAGGTCGGCGGTGGTGTCGTCGAGCACGCCCGGGGTATTGGTGGCCATCACGCCGGCCCGCGTGCAGGCGGCGAGGTCGATGTTGTTGTAGCCGACGGCGAAATTGCAGATCGCCTTGAGCCCGGGCGCGGCGGCAACGACCTCCGCCGTCACCGGATCGGTGGCCGCGGTCAGGGCGCCGGCCTTGCCGGCCAGGCGCGCCTTGAGGCCGTCGACGCCTAGCACCGCATCGGCCTGGTTGTCATCGACCTCGAAATGATGGCGCAGGCGCTCCAGCACTTCGGGAAAGACTTCGCGGGATACGAGAATTTTCGGTTTCATGACTCTTGCCGCTCAATTGCCGTAGAGGACATTGGGAAGCCACATGCCGATCCCGGGGAAGATGTAGAGCAGCGCCAGGGCGATGACCTGGATGACCATGAAGGGCATCATGCCGGCAAAGATCTGGTTCAGCGTCACGTGCGGCGGCGACACCCCTTTCAGGTAGAAGGCTGCCATCGCCACCGGCGGCGAAAGGAAGGCCGTCTGCAGGTTGAGCGCCACGAGCAGGCCGAAGAACAGCGGATCGACCCCGAAATGCGGCAACAGCGGAATGAAGATCGGCATGAAGATGACGATGATCTCGGTCCATTCCAGCGGCCAGCCGAGGATGAAAATGATGAACTGGCTGAGCAGCATGAACTGCAACGGCGTCATGTTTAGCGACAGCACCCATTGCTCGACCAGATTCTGCCCGCCCAGCAGCGCAAAGGCCGCGGAAAAGATCGAGGAACCGACGAACAGCCAGCAGACCATGGCCGAGGTCTTGGCGGTGAGGAACACCGACTCCTTGACCACACCGAAATTGAGCTGCTTGTAGGCCGCGGCAAGGATGAAGCCGCCCGCCGAGCCGAGAGCGGCCGCCTCGGTCGGCGTGGCGAAGCCGAAGACGATGCTGCCCAGCACGGCGAGGATCATCAGCGCCAGCGGGAAGAACGAACCCAACAGCATCTTGAATACTTCGAGGCGGACGAAGGTGAAGATGGCGTAGAAGCCGACTGCACTGACGACACTGACGCCGAGCACGATCCAGTACCAGAGGGGAATCGGCCGACGCTCTGCAGTTTCGGGAGTTGGCGCTGGCGGCACGGCGACCTCCGCAGGCGCAGCGGACCTGACAGCGGATTTTGCGACAGGGGGTTCAGCGGCAGTTCCCGCGGACTCCCTGGCGGCCGGCGGCTCCTTGACGCCATCCACAGGGGGTTCCCTGAGGCCATCATCGGCAGGCGGTTCCTTGAGATCGTCGCCCTCCTCC
>JACPUD010000054.1 GCA_016192435.1 Rhodocyclales bacterium
ATCGGCGGCCAGTTCAACCTGGCGCGGCGCATTCCGGGCAAGGAGGAGTTCGCCGAGACCCTGCGTTACTTCGGCACGCGATTGAAGGAATTGAAGGTCGACGTGCAGTTGAATCGCCGTGTGGATGTTGACAACCTCGGCACCGACTTTCAGGGTTACGACCACGTCGTCGTTGCCACCGGCATCGTGCCGCGCAGGCCGAATATCCCCGGCATCGAGCATTCCAAAGTCATCAGCTACATCGACCTCATCGAAGGCCGCAAGCCGGCGGGGAAGAAGGTCGCCGTGATCGGTGCCGGCGGCATCGGCTTCGACGTCGCCGAGCTGCTGACCAATGCCGAATCCCATGGCGACTCGATCGACACCTACCGCAAGGAATGGGGCATCGACCCCGAGTACACCGACAGGCGCGGTGGTCTGGCGGCACCGCAGATGCCGGCCACGCCGCGCGAAGTCTGGCTGCTGCAGCGCAAGGCGACCAAGGTCGGCGACGGCCTGGCCAAGACCACCGGCTGGGCGCGCCGCCTGCTGCTGCAGAAGCGCGGCGTGCATTTCCAGGGCGGCGTCGACTACCTCAAGATCGACGACGCCGGCCTGCACATAGCGGTCGACGGCAAGCAGCAGGTGCTCGACGTCGATACCATCGTCATCTGCGCCGGGCAGGAGCCGCGCCGCGAACTGGTGGCCGGGCTCGAAGCCGCCGGCATCGACTACACCCTGGTCGGCGGCGCCGACGTCGCCACCGAACTCGACGCCAAGCGCGCGATCTGGCAGGCCACCGAGTTCGCGGTGGAGTATTGATCCCTCAGGCCAGGAACTCGCTCCACGCACCCGGCGCACGAACCGGCAAGGGTTCGTAGCCGGGCATCGCGATCAGGCGCTGGCGGAAGGTGTTGCCATGCAGCCGCGCCAGCAAGGCCTTGCCTTCGGGACTGCCGGCCACGGCGGCGGGCATCACAAAGCCGTAGCGCTCCCAGATCAGCGGGACGAAACCGAGGTCGTAGCGCGCGGCCGCAGCCTCAATGCCGAAGCCGACATCGGCCTGGCCGGCGGCCACCGTCGCGGCGGTCGCCTCGTGGGTGAATTCCTCGTGCGCGTATCCGGCGATGCTTTCCGGGCGCAAGCCGTTGGCCGCCAGCAACTGGTCGATCAGGCTGCGCGTGCCCGAACCGCGCTGGCGGTTCACCATGCGCAGGCCGCGCTTCGAGGCGTCGGCCAGGGTTTGCAGCCGATGTGGATTGCCACGCGGCACGATCAGGCCCTGACAGCGCCGCATCAGCGGCAGGCAAAGGTGCTGCGCCGGCTTCAGCCAGCGGGCCAGCCAGCCCGCGACCTGTGGCGCGGTCCAGTCTTCCGGCACATGGAAACCGACCATGTCGCACTCATCGCGACCGAGGCTCGCCAATGCTTCCTCGCTGCCGCGCCAGTACAAATCGAAGCTGATGCGGCGACCATGCTCGACCCAGTCGGCCAGCGCCAGGTCATGGCTCGCCGCCAGGCGCAGGCGCTCGGGTGTGGCGCGCACCACCGGCGCCAGCAAGTCCTCCAGGCGGCGCTGCCAGGGCGCATGCACCGCATCCAGCGCCGCGCGCGCGGCCTCGTCGAGTTGCACCAGGGACGCGCCGAAGTCGGTGAGGCGCGTTCCCCGCCCGCGCTCCATGACCACCAGGGCGGCGCCCAGGGCCTGCTCGCAATCGCGCAACAAACCCCAGGCCGAGCGATAGGACATTCCCGCCAGCTTGGAGGCGTTGCCCAATGCCCCCTCCGTCGCCACGGCGGTCAGCAAGGCCAGCAGGCGGCCGGTATCGACATCCCCCAGCAAGGGGCCGAAATCCCAGGACCAGCGCAGGCGCGGTAGCGAGGCATTCGATTGACGTATTGTTGCAGTAGCCGACATATTCAATCCTTTGTTTGCTTAGCTTACTCTTGCCGGCCCTTATGTTGTTCCTTGCATAGCTGACTCACTCAGTGCACGAATTCAACGAACCCTTCGTTACCGCCTGGCAACTGGTCGCCGCCGCCGACGCGCGCCTGGCCGGCATTGTCGGGCTCAGCCTGCGCGTCAGCCTTGTCGCGACGCTGATCGCCTGCATCGTCGGCATGCCGATCGGTGCCTTGCTCGCGGTCGGGCGTTTCCCCGGACGCCGCGTGCTGATCGTGCTGTTCAACGGCCTCATGGGCCTGCCGCCGGTGGTGGTCGGCCTGCTGGTGTATCTGCTGTTGTCGCGCGCCGGCCCGTTGGGCCAATTCGGCCTGCTGTTCTCGCCGAGCGCCATGGTCATCGCGCAGGCGGTGCTGGTGACGCCGATCGTCGCCGCACTGACGCGGCAGGTGATCGCCGACGAATGGACGGAATACCGCGAGCAACTGCGTTCGCTCGGCGCCAGCCGCAGCCGCGCCGCCGCCACCCTGCTCTGGGACGGTCGCTTTTCGCTGTCGACCGCGGCGCTGGCCGGTTTTGGCCGCGCCATTGCCGAAGTCGGCGCAGTGATGATCGTCGGCGGCAACATCGACGGCGTGACGCGCGTGATGACCACAACCATCGCCCTCGAAACCAGCAAGGGCGACCTGCCGCTGGCGCTGGCCCTGGGTTTCATCCTGATCGCCGTGGTCCTGGCGATCAATGCCGTGGCCTATGCCCTGCGCGGCTGGGCCGAGAGGAGATGGGGGTGAGCCCGGAGTTGCGCGGAGCACTGCTCCGTGCCGGGCGAACCGGCCGGCTGTGCAAAGCCGGCCGTGGGACGGGGATCGCATGAGCGCCTGGCTGAGTGTCGAGCGGCTGTGCCTGACCGAAGGCAGTACGCGCATTATCGACGGCGTTTCGATGTCGCTGGGCGCGCAACGCACCGTGGTGCTCGGCCCCAACGGCGCCGGCAAGAGCACGCTGCTGCGCCTGATCCACGGCCTGCTGCGTCCCAGCGCCGGTACGCTGCGCTGGCCGCAGACGCTGTCCCAGGCGATGGTCTTCCAGCGCCCGGTGATGCTGCGCACCACGGCGCTGGCCAACGTGGTTTATGGCTTGAAGCTCAAGGGCTGCGCCGCGCAGGAATGCGAACGGCGCGCGCGGCAGGCGCTGGCCCACGTCGGCCTCGAAGCCCTGGCGCAGCGCCCGGCCCGGCTGCTCTCGGGCGGCGAGCAGCAGCGCGTGGCGCTGGCCCGCGCCTGGGCGCTGGAACCGCAACTGCTGATCCTCGACGAGCCGACAGCCAGCCTCGACCCGGCCAGCAGCCGCGAGGTGGAACGCATCATCAACGAGATCGCCGCGAACGGCACGCGCATTCTGATGACCACTCACAACCTCGGCCAGGCGCGGCGCCTCGCCGAGGAAATCGTCTTTATCGACCGCGGCCGGATCGCCGAACAAACCCCGGTCGCCGAGTTCTTCAAGCAGCCGCGAACCCCCGCGGCGCAAAACTTTCTCCAGGAGGAAATGCCATGATCACCCGTCGCCTGTTCTGTTCCGCCCTCGCCGCCGCCGGCCTTCTGGCTGCCACCGCAAGCCAGGCCCAGGAGCGCTTCATCACCGTCTCCTCGACCACCTCGACCGAGCAGTCGGGCCTCTTCGGCCATTTGCTGCCGGCATTCGAAAAAGCCAGCGGCATCAAGGTACGCGTGGTCGCCCTGGGTACCGGCCAGGCGCTCGACATGGCCCGGCGCGGCGATGCCGACGTGGTCTTCGTCCATGACAAGGTGGCCGAGGAGAAATTCATCGCCGAGGGCTTCGGCGTCAAGCGCCAGG
Source organism: Rhodocyclales bacterium (assembly GCA_016192435.1). Taxonomy (GTDB): domain Bacteria; phylum Pseudomonadota; class Gammaproteobacteria; order Burkholderiales; family Rhodocyclaceae; genus Sulfuritalea. The sequence goes on from JACPUD010000054.1 coordinate 3,740, forward strand.
AAGTCATGTACAACGACTTCGTCGTGATCGGTCCCAAGGCCGACCCGGCCAAGGCCGCGGGAAAAGACATCCTCGAAGGCCTGCGCCGCATCGAAGCGGCGAAGGCGCCCTTCGTCTCGCGCGGCGACAAGAGCGGCACCCATGCCGCCGAACTGCGCTACTGGAAGGCGGCCGGCGTCGATCTCGCGGCGAAGAAGGGCGCCTGGTACCGCGACACCGGCTCCGGCATGGGCCCGGCGCTCAACACCGCCGCGTCGATGAACGCCTACATCCTGGCCGACCGCGGCACCTGGCTGTCCTTCAAGAATCGCGGCGACCTCGGCATCGTCGTCGAGGGCGACACGAAACTCTTCAACCAGTACGGCGTGATCCTGGTCAATCCGGCGAAGCACGCCCACGTCAAGCAGGCCGACGGCCAGAAGTTCATCGACTGGATCGTGTCGCCGGAAGGCCAGAAGGCGATCGCCGAGTACAAGATCGGCGGCGAACAGCTGTTCTTCCCCAACGCCGGGCGCTGACGCCATCGCGGCACGGCAGCCGCCGTGCCGCCAACGCCAACTCTCGGCCGCGCGGCCGTCAAACTGGGTCAGTCCTTGAGTTTCCGGTACAGCGTCTGGCGGCTGATGCCCAGGCGTCGCGCCGCGGCGGAGACATTGCCGCGGCTGCCCTCCATCGCCTGGCGGACCGCCAAACGGGAAAGCTCCTTGAGGTTTTGCGATGGCGGCGGCGCTGCGCGCGGCTGGCCTGACGGCTTGCCCAGCTGATCCTCGGCAAGGTCATCGGCAAGGTCATCGGCAAGGTCATCGGGCAAATGTTCCCAGCCGATGCAATCCTCATCGGGATCGAGCATGGCACTGGCCGTTCGCAGGACATTGGCGTACTGGCGAAGGTTGCCCGGCCAGCTGTGCCGGCAAAATCGCGTCAGGAGCTCGGGCGCCAGCCGCAGCTCGCGTCCGGGGTTGAGGCTGGCCAGCAGGCGATCGGTCAGCGCCAGGAAATCGTCGCGCTCGCGCAAGGCCGGCAGATGCACCGTGAGGCTGTTGATGCGGTAATACAGATCGCGGCGGAAGCTGCCCTGTTCGATCGCGAGGCGCAGGTTGCGGTGGCTGGCGCAGATCAGGGAAAAGTCGACGTCGACCGGTCGTCCGCCGCCCAGCGGCGAGACCTGCCGGTCCTGCAGCACACGCAGCAGCCGGCTCTGCATGACCAGCGGCATGTCGCCGATCTCATCGAGAAACAGCGTGCCGCCATGCGCCTCGCGCAGTCGACCGGGACTGCCCTCGCGCCGTGCGCCCGTGTAGGCGCCGCCGGCGTAACCGAACAACTCGGCCTCGATCAGATTCTCCGGCACCGCGGCGCAATTGATGGCGACAAACGGACGGTCGCGACGCGGACCGCTGTCGTGCGCGGCACGGGCAAAAAGCTCCTTGCCGACCCCGGATTCGCCCTGGATCAACACCGGAATCGGCTTCCCGCAAACGCGCCTGACTTTGTCCGCGGCGGCGCGCCAGCGCGCATCGCCGGTATCGAGACGGGCCAGGGCATCTTCCGCCGCCGGCTCGCGATTGCGGCCGGATCGCGGCACGAGGCGAGCCACCTGTTCCAAAGGTAGCTGCGCGAAAAGCGCCGTGCCGTCGTGCCGCGTCACCGGCATCGCTTGCCCGCCGCCGCGCCGGCCGCGGCTGATCAGTTCGTCAAGCGTGGCGTCGATGGCGCGCGTCAGCGGCGCAATGCCCAAATCCGCCGGGGCGAGGCCGAGCAGCGCCAGGCCGGCGCGATTGGCGCCGACGACAATGCCGTCTTCCGCGACGGCGACGATGCCTTCCGCGATGGTGCCGATGCCTTCGGGCCGGGAGTGCAGGTGCAAACGGATATTGCGATCGCAAGCTGCGGTCAGCAGCCGGTTTTCGATCATGCACGCGGCCATGCCGACCAGGCTCCGGGTCGGCGGATGCCGGCTGCGCTGGTCGCCGGAAATGTCGAGGACGCCGACCAGCTCGCCGCCCGAGGACAGTATCGGCGCCGCGGCACAGGTCAGAAAACCGTGGCGTTCGAGGAAATGCTCGGCGCCGTGGATTTCCACGCTGCCGGTTTCGGCGAGGGCGGTGCCGATGGCGTTGGTGCCACGCTGCTGCTCGCTCCACGAGGCGCCGCAACTGAGTGCAACGCGCTCGGCCTTGCACAGAAAATCCCCGTCGCCCAGCGTGTGGATCAAACTGCCGCGATCATCGGCCAGGATGACCATGCTGCCCGTATGACGAAGCTGCGCGAACAAGTGTTCCATCACCGGGCGCGAGTGCGACAAAAGGTCGTGGTTGCGCGCCAGAAGCTGGTTCAGATCGCCGCCGCACGCGTGTTCCGCCTCGGCGCTGCCGCCGGCCGGGACGAGCCCCGCCGCAAGGCTGCGTTGCCACGAACGGGCAATTCGTTCGTCGACGGCGCCGGAAAGGCAGGCGCCATGTTCGAGCAGGTGCCGGCGCGCCCGGCCCAGGGCCGGCACCTGTAATGATGATCGCATGTTCTCTCCTCCTCGGGTCGCTGCCCGGCTTTGTAGCTTAGCCACGGCGGGCGGCCGGGTGCAATAGGTCGCCCGCGACCAGATGTCGACCTGTCAAGTTTGGTGACAGCTGTCGCGCGACAAGACAAGCCACACCCGGTGCAGGGACATTCGGGGTTTCCGGCAAAGCGCATCGAATCAAGTGCCTGGCATCGCCGACGCTGCTGGCATGGCGTTTGATAGGAGCAGTGGCCCGCAAGGGAAACGCTCAATCAATCCCAATCAATGGAGGAATCACGATGCTCTACGCCGCCCCCGGTACCGCCGACGCCAAGATCGCCTACAAGCCCCGCTACGACAACTTCATCGGCGGCAAATGGCTTGCCCCGGTCAAGGGTCAGTACTTCGATGTCATTACTCCGATCAGCGGCAGGACTTACACCAAGGTCGCCCGTTCCGGCGCCGAGGACATCGAGCTGGCGCTCGACGCCGCGCATGCTGCGGCGGACAAGTGGGGCAAGACCTCGCCGACCGAGCGCTCCAACATCCTGCTCAAGATCGCCGATCGCATCGAAGCCAACCTGGAACTGCTGGCCTATGCCGAATCGGTGGACAACGGCAAGCCGATGCGCGAAACACTGAACGCCGACATCCCGCTCACCATCGACCACTTCCGCTACTTCGCCGGCTGCGTGCGCGCCCAGGAAGGCGGCCTTTCCGATCTCGACGAAGCCACCGTCGCCTATCACTTCCACGAGCCGCTCGGCGTCGTCGGCCAGATCATCCCGTGGAACTTCCCGATCCTGATGGCGGCCTGGAAACTGGCCCCCGCGATCGGTGCCGGCAACTGCGTGGTGCTGAAGCCCGCCGAGTCGACGCCGATCAGCATCCTGATTCTGGCCGAGCTGATCGCCGACCTGCTGCCGCCCGGTGTGCTCAACATCGTCAATGGCTACGGCCGCGAAGCCGGCATGCCGCTGGCCACCAGCAAGCGCATCGCCAAGATCGCCTTCACCGGCTCCACCTCCACCGGGCGCGTGATCGCCCAGGCCGCCGCCAACAACCTGATTCCGGCCACGCTGGAACTGGGCGGCAAGTCGCCCAATATCTTCTTTGCCGATGTCATGGACGCCGACGACGGCTTCCTCGACAAGGCGATCGAAGGCCTGGTGCTGTTCGCCTTCAACCAGGGCGAAGTGTGCACCTGCCCCTCGCGCGCGCTGATCCACGAATCGATCTATGACCAGTTCATGGAACGCTGCCTGGCCCGCATCAAGGCCATCAAGCAGGGCAACCCGCTCGACACCGAGACCATGCTCGGCGCCCAGGCGTCCCGCGAACAACTGACCAAGATCCTGTCCTACCTCGATCTGGGCAAGCAGGAAGGCGCCCAGGTGCTGATTGGCGGCGGCCAGGCGCAGGTCGCCGGCGAACTGGGCGACGGCTATTACGTGCAGCCGACGGTGTTCAAGGGCCACAACAAGATGCGCATTTTCCAGGAGGAAATCTTCGGCCCGGTGCTGGCCGTGACCACCTTCAAGGACGAGGCCGAAGCGCTGGCCATCGCCAACGACACGCTGTACGGCCTTGGCGCCGGGGTCTGGAGCCGCAACGGCAACGTCACCTACCGCATGGGCCGCGCCATCAAGGCCGGCCGCGTGTGGACCAACTGCTACCACGCCTATCCGGCACATGCGACCTTTGGCGGCTACAAGGAATCCGGCATCGGCCGCGAGACGCACAAGATGATGCTCGACCACTACCAGCAGACCAAGAACCTGCTGGTCAGCTACAGCGAGCAGAAGCTCGGCTTCTTCTGATCCGCCGCGCGCTGTTCGCCGAGTAACACCCTGGGGGCCGCCAATTTTCCTTTGGCGCCCCTTTTCCTTGCCCACGGAGACCGACATGGTTGAAAAAGTGATTGCCACCACGGCAACGCTCGAACTCATCGAGTTGCTGAAACAGAAACACGGCCCGCTGATATTCCACCAGTCCGGCGGCTGCTGCGACAACAGCGCCGCCAACTGCTTCCTGCCCGGCGAACTGACCATCGGCGCCGGCGACGTCCATCTCGGCGAAATCGGCGGCTGCCCCTTCTACATGAGCAAGTCGCAATACGAATACTGGAAGCACACCCAGCTCATCATCGACGTGATCGACGGCCATGGCGGCAGCTTTTCGCTCGAAGGACCCGAGGGCAAGGCCTTTCACACGCGGTCGCGGGTGTTCACCGATGCCGAGTGGGCGCAACTAAGCCAGGAGGGATAGCGGGTTGGGCAAGCCCGATCAGGAGTCGGTCAGGCTGCCGCCTCCCACAGTCGCTGCGTCAGGCGCTTGGCCAGCACCTGCGTCACGCGGCGCCGGTAGAGCACATCGACCAGCGTCGTTTTCATGGCGCGGTTGGCCAGATCCGCCTGCTCGGCGATGACGGCCAGCGCGGCCGCGTCGAGCGGCTTGCCGAGCAGCCCGGCTAGCCCGTCCAGCGCCAGCGGCTGCGACGCGACGCCGGTGCAGGCAATGCGCAACCCTGTCAGCAGTGCGTTTTCACGGCGCAGGGCGACGGCCAGACCGGCCAGCGGAAAATCGATGGCGCCGCGCACACGGAGCTTTTCGTAGCTGCTGCGCCAGGCGTCGTCGAGCGGCACGCGCACCGCGAGCAGCAGTTCGCCGGGCGCCAGCGTCAGCCAGGCCATGCCGTCATCGCGATACAGCTCGATCAAGGGCTGCCGGCGCGGGCCCTGCGGGCCGAGGATCTCGACCTCGGCGGCGAGCGCGATCAGCGCCGGCGCGACATCGCCGCTGAAGGCCGCGTAGCAGCGCTTCGATTTCTTGGCGACGCGACAGCCGACGCCGTCGAGCTTCATGCAGTAACTGTTGCCGGCGCGCCAGGTTTCGCTCTGGTTGTAGTAAGTGCAGCGCGTGTCGAGGCAGAGATTGCCGCCCAGGGTCGCCGCACCGCGGTGCGTCGGCCCGGCAACCGCCAGCGCCGCCTCGGCCAGCGCCGGCAGGCGCACCCGCACCGCGGCATGCGCGGCCAGGCTGGTCAGCGTGACGCCGGCGCCGATGCGCAACAGGCCGTCGACTTCGGCGATGCCGCGCAAATCGTCGATGCCGGCCAGGTCGATGACGACTGCGGGTTTGAGCAGGCCCCGCCGCAGGTTCGGCAGCAGGTCGGTGCCGCCAGCGAGGTAGCGGCTCGCCGCGTGCAGGCCATGCAGGCGCACCGCGTCGGCGGCGGTCGCCGGGCGCAGCAGCTGAAAATCGGGTAATGCGTTCATCATGCGGCTCCTCGCGCAAGAGTTGGCGCTGGCGCCACGGCGTCGGGCTGATCGGCGAGTGCCGCGAAGACCCGCGCCGGGGTTATCGGCAGGATCCGGAAGCGCTGCCCGGTGGCTTCCTCGACGGCTGCGGCGAGCGCCGACATGAAGCCGGCCAGCGGGCCCTCGCTGGCTTCCTTGGCGCCGAAGGGGCCGTTGGGGTCGATGCTCTCGACGATATGGACCTCGATCTCGGGCGATTCGGCCATGGTCGGCACGCGGTAGTCGAGCAGGTTGGCGGCCTTGTGGCGGCCGTTTTCGTACACCGTCTCCTCGCTCATGGCCTGGCCCATGCCCATCCAGACCGCGCCCTGCACCTGGCCCTCGACCGACATCGGGTTGATGGCGAAGCCGCAGTCCAGCGCGGCCCAGACTTTCTCGACGATGATCTTCCCCAGGTCGAGATCGACGCTGACCTCGACCGCCTGCGCCGCATAGGAGAAGCCCATGGAGGAGCCCACCGCGCCGCCGCGCTGCTTGCCGCCCTGGAATTCCGGCGGGCAGGTGAAGCTGCCCTTGACGTGCAGCGTGCCGGTTGCCACCAACGCCTGCTCGACCACCTCGGCAAAGCCGATCTGACGCCCGGCCTCGCCGACCACGGCCGCCGCTTCGCCCAGCCAATCGACTTCCGCCTCGCTGACCTCAAGCCGCTGCGCCGCTGCGGCAACCAGCAGGCGCTTCAGATTCTCGGCGGCCTGGGCCGCAGCGTTGCCGACCATGTAGGTGACGCGCGAGGAGTAGGAACCGTTGTCCTTGGGCGTGATCGCCGAGTCGTTGGCGATCACGCGGATGCGGCTGTAATCGATGCCGAGGACTTCGGCGACGACCTGGGTGATGATGGTCGATGAGCCCTGGCCGATGTCCGAGGCGCCGGTAAGAATGGTCACCGCCGCGTCGAAATCGAGCTTGAGCGTGATCACCGCGTGCGGCTCGCCGGACCAGTGCACCGGCTTGGCCGAGCCGCTGACGAAATGCGAACACGCCATGCCCAATCCCCTGCCGATGTTGCCGTCGCGGCCCAGCTTGCCCTTGCGCTCCTTCCAGCCGCTGGCGGCCTCGATCCAGTCGAGGCACTCGGGCAGGCCGTAGGAGGTGATCTTGAGGCCGTTGATGGTGTCGGTCGGCGCCTGCAGCAGGTTGCGGCGGCGCACCTCGATCGGGTCGAGGCCGAGTTCGGCCGCCATCGTGTCGAGCAGCGACTCGAAGGCGAAGCGGATATTCACCGTGCCGTGGCCGCGCATGGCGCCGCAGGCCGGGGTGTTGGCATAGACCCGGTAGCCGTCGTACTTCACCGCCGGGATGTCGTAAAGCCCGTTGAGCAGCGCGCCGGCATAGAGAATCGTCACCAGCCCGTAGCCGCCGTAAGCACCGCCGCGCTGCACCACCTCGGCCTCACAGGCCGTCAGGCGGCCGTCGCGGCTCAGGCCGAGCTTCATGCGGACCTGGCTTTCGGGCCGGCCGCGATGCGCGAGGAAGGTTTCCTCGCGCGTCTGCTGCAGGCGCACGGTACCGCGCGCGGCGCGCGCCAGCAGGGCGCAGATGACTTCGAAATTGAGGCATTCGGTACGATGGCCGAAGCCGCCGCCGATGAAGGGCTTGATGACGCGGATGTGCGCGGCTTCCATCTTCAGGCAGCGCGCCAGCGTCAGATGCACGTAGTAAGGCACCTGGGTCACCGACCACAGCGTCAGGTGGCCGCGCTCGTAGTCCCACACCGCCAGCGCCGCGTTCGGCTCCATCATGGCGTGATGGACCTCGGCGCAGTCGTAGTTTTCCTCGCGCACCAGATCGGCGGCGGCAAATCCGGCCGCGGTGTCGCCGAACTCGTTATGCACGGCGCGCTCGATGTTGCCCGGCTTGTTGTCGTGCAGCAGCACTGCCTCGGGCTGGCGCGCCGCGGCGGCAGTGAAGTAGGCCGGCAGCTCGCGCACCCGCAGGCGGATCAGCGCCAGCGCGGCGGTGGCGGTCTGCTCATCGACGGCGGCCACGGCGGCGATCGGGTCGCCGACATAGCGTACCCGTCCGCGCGCCAGCGGAAACTCGTTTTGCGCGATCGGAATCACGCCGTAAGGCATGTCGCAATCGTCGCCGGTGACCACGGCGCGCACGCCGGGCAGTTGGCGCGCCGCGCTGACATCGACTTCCAGCAATTCGGCGTGGGCGTAAGGGCTGCGCAGGATCTTGGCGACCAGCGCCCCCGCGGCGGGCAGATCGGCGGTGTAGCGCGCGGCGCCGGTGACTTTCTCGACACCATCGACGAAGGGCAGGCGGGCGCCGACGCCGTGCGGCGCGCGGGCCTTGGCACCGCGCAGCAGGGCTTTTTGCTCGGGTGCGTTCATGCTCTCGGCTCCCCGCAGCGCGAAGCCGCCGCGACCGAATCGACGATCTTGACGTAACCCGTGCAGCGGCACAGGTTGCCGGCCAGCGCGGCGCGGATCTCGCCGCGATCCGGCGCCGGCTTGCTGCGCAGCAGGGCTTCGGCGGTCATGATCATGCCCGGCGTGCAAAAGCCGCACTGACTGCCCAGGTGTTCGTGAAAGGCGCGTTGCAGCTGGGACAGCTTGCCCTCGTGGCTGAGGCTCTCGATGGTTTCGACGGCGCTGCCGGCAACGCTGTGCGCCAGGGTGCTGCAGGCGAGACGCGGCTGGCCATCCACCAGCACGGTGCAGGCGCCGCACTCGCCGCCGTCGCAACCCTGCTTGGTGCCGGTCAGGCCCAGCGCATCGCGCAGGTAATCGAGCAATAGGGTGTTGTCGGCGACCGCATCTTCGCGCGGCTTGCCGTTCACCGAAAGTCTGAGAATTGTCTTCACGTGGCCTTCCTTCCGCCGCCGGGTTGCGGCTGCCATTGATGGACCTCCAACAATTGGCGGGGGAATAGTTTCACATCGGGACGCAGGAGCAAATATGTGCTGCGCTGCATAGACCCGAATGGGAGGTCGGGGGGCCGACCGCGATAGAATACGGCCCTCGCCGAATTTCCCCGGCACATCAACCGGTTGCACTCCCATGCTCGTCGCATCAAACGTCACCATCCAGTTCGGCGCCAAGCCGCTTTTCGAAAACGTCTCGGTCAAGTTCGGCGAAGGCAACCGCTA
>JACPUD010000025.1 GCA_016192435.1 Rhodocyclales bacterium
CATGGTGCGCGCCGTGACCCGCAGCGGCAGCAGTTCCGAGCCATAGGCGTTGTCCAGGCGCAGGATGCCGAAGCGCTGCAGCGAGGTGCCGAGCGAAGCGGCGCTCGACAGCGTCACGCCGTCCGCGTCGACCGGCAGGGTGGTCACCGTCACCGTGGTCGGCAACGCCGGATCGGTCGGTCGGCTGATCTCGTGCAGGGCGGTGACGGTGGTGCTGCCGGCAGCCCAGTTCGCGGCAGCCGGCGCGGTCGCGCTGGCGGTCAGGTCGGCGCCGGCCGGCTGGGATGGCGCCCAGGTGCTGACGGCAAAGCCGTAGCCGGGACTGGCGGCAGAGGCCGGCGCCGCACCCCAGACCAGCAGCGGGAGCTTGGCCCAGCTGCTGCTGCCGTCTCCGACGTAATTCTGGGTCGTGCCATTGCCCGCATTCTGGGCCGTCAGCGTGAACACCGTGGTGAATCCATCCTGGCCGAAATAGGTGAAGGGCGTTGCTCCGGTGGCGCAGGCCTGGGTCACGGTCGGCGAGGTGAGGGCGAAATGGTCCGGAATGAAGCGGCCGAAATAGGGCGAGGTGATCGTCCCGCCCGAGGTATTGGTGCCGCCGAAATAGCAGCCATATTTGCCGTTGCCGTCCAGCACGTTCGGATCGGCCGGATCGACGGCCGTGCCGACCTTATTGTCGATGAAGCATTCCGGTGTGGCCTTGCTGCGATCGACATCGGCAAAACTGCCGTCGTCATAGATGCCCCAGGGTGCGAAGCGGAAGCTGCCGACTTCCGAATAGCTGAACGTCGTGCCTTTGGAAATCCAGCCGGTGGCGAGCGTCGCCGGCGCGAAGCTGCCGCTGAGAATGCCGGTTTGCACGGCGCCGGCGTGGGCTTCGAGCCTGTTGCTGTTGACCAGCGCGGTACCGGTGTAACCGTTGACCGAGGCGGCGTCCAGACCGAAGTTGGTGCCGGCCTTGACGGTCGGCGTACCGCTCATTCCGGTATTGCTCGCATCGGGCGAGCTCAGGCTGAAGCTGGGTGGCCGGATCGCGAAGTTGTCGGAAGAGCAGGCCGTCGTCGCGCCGCTGACCATGCGCACGCGCACGTCCGGCGCAGCATTCGCATAGTTGAAGGTGAAGGTTCGCCGTCCGGCATCTGCCCCGGTGAAGGTGTAGGGCGAGGCCGGCGCGGTGGGGTTGGCCAGTGAGGTCGTGCTGCAGGTGCCGGGTGCGACCCCGGTTTGATCGACCAGGTCGACAGTGACCGCACCCGTGAAGCCGGTGTTGATCACCCCGGCGGTGAGGGCCATCACATCGACCGCAAATGCCGTACCGGCCAGCTTGGTGTAGATCGGCGTGCTGGGGTTGCTTCCCGTTTCCGCCGCGTCGAAGGCGCAGGCATTCGATGAGTAGGTGAGCGAGCAGTCGCCGCTGGTGGCGCCGTTGTAGCAAATCGCGGTCATGCTGCTGGGCGCAGTCGCGCTGCCGCCCAGGGTCACCGTGCCGGTGGTCGGCTTGCTCAGGGTCACCTGCACCTGTCCGCTGCTGAAGGTGACCGGGTCGGTCGACCAGGTGGCGCCGGCGATGCCGGCCAGGTCCACGGTTACGCTGTTGGGATAGAGCGCGGTACACGCCGCGTTGGCGCAGGCCTTGATGGTGAGGGTTTCGGGCGCGCAGGTCAGGGCGCTGCCATCGTGAATGATGCGCACATGATCGAGCACCGGCGTCGAAATTGGTTGCGCCGTGCACACCGTGAGGTTGTCGATTTCATGGACGTTGGTCGCGCCTCCGGTCGAGGCGGTGAAGGAAAAGAACCAATAGGGAGGCACGGCGGCCTGGGTCGCGATCGCTTTGGCGTCGTAGGTGGCGATCACGTTGGCATAGCTGGTGCCGGTACCGGTGAGATCGCGATCGACGGTGACGAAGGCATTGGTGCCGTTGCTGTGATCCACTGTCACCCGGTAGCGGTGAGCGGTCACCGCTGCCGGTTGCGGACGCAATGCGAGCAGGACACCGCGGTTGTCATTGTTGCCGCCGGTGAAGGTGATCGGCCCGATGGCCCCTGCCGCCGCTAGCGTCGCGTAGTGGATGGCGACGGTTTCGTCGTTGCCCTGATTCGATTCGAAGCACAAGGACTCGTTCCAGGTCAGCCCGCCGGTCACCGAGGCGCTGAGACTGCAACTGTTATTGTTGTTGATGTGGCCGGCGAACAGCATCATCGCGTCAGGGGTCACGGTGGACATCGATCCCGAGGTCACGTTGTTGCTGTTGACGGTGTCGGCGGTGTGGCTGGCGGCGTAGGCCACGTCGAAGGGCGTCGTCGTATCGACGCCGCGAAACGCGGTGCAGCCGGCGACGATGCCGCCGCCAACGGTATGGGTAAAGGTCGGATTGGTTTCCGCGGCGGACGCGGCCTTCTTGTAGAACAGCGACGAGCGCGGATTGCCGGAGCCGGTCTGCGCCAACTGATAGACCTGGGCCCAGCCGCCGGTAGCGACGCTGTGGGCGGTATTGTCGTTCGATGTCGCGGCGCACAGCAGCAGGTCGTCCGCCTGGTGGCCGGGCAGGGTCGGCGTCACATTGCCGCCGTTCGCCGCCGCCAGGGTGCCGGCGCCGACGTGGGTGATCGCCGGCAGCGCCACCGCCTGGTCGATGCCGGGGCTCAGCACACCCGACTGGGTGTGGTAGTTGTAGCCGCTCTGGTCGGAGCCGGAGCCGCGGATGGTAACCGAGTCGGCTTGCGCGCCGGGACCATCGACGCGGCCCTCGGTGGGATTCGAAAAATTGCCGTATTCGTCGAGGCCGACGCCGATCCAGCCGCCGGCGAAGCCGGGACAGCCCCCCGGCGTCGTGCAGTCGGAACCCGGGTTGCTCTTCTGCGCATAGCCAAGCGAGCCCCCGAAAGCGCCGGCCACCGGCGCGATCGAGGAATCGGACAGGGTCAGGACCAGGCCGTCGGCGCCGGTGCCGCCGTAAGTCAGTAAGTCGAATTCGGCCACCACCTTGTTGCCGGCGCCGGGGAACAGGCGCTGCAGGTGCACCGCGGTGGCCCGGTTGCCGGTGGCATCGGTCAGGCGCAGGCGGTTGCTGACGATCTCCGCATCGAGTGTAGTGCCGACGCTCTTGGTGCGAGTCCAGTTCCCGGTTTCGAGCAGGGTGCTGCGGTTGAAATCGTCGGTGAAGCACAGTGATGGCGCGGTGAAGGTCACCTGCGCCGTCTGGGTGATGGCGATCGAATCGGTGCTGTCGGTCGCGGTGTAGGTGATCGGCCCCTCGGTGGTGCCGTTCTTGACGCTGAAGGTAGCGATGCCGCTGGCATCGGTGGTGCCGCTGAGGGTGGTGATCACCGAACTGCCGAAATCTGCGGCGAGCGTTACGGTCTTGCCCGGCACCGGCGTGCCCGCGCTGTCTTTCAGGGTCACCGTGATCGTCGCCGTGGTGTAGGTGTCGGCCGGCACCGAGGTCGGCACGGCAAGCACCGTCGACGTGGCGGCGCTGACCGCGCCATGGGGGGTGATGGTGCCCATCGCCACGCCTGTATCGTAGTTGCCGTGGGTGTCCTTCTGGAACACCTTGTAGGTATAGGCCTGGCCGGCGGTCAGGGCCGCGGTCGTGCATTCCCCCGAACTGCTGCCCGGGCCGTCGATCCTGGACAATGCCGTGGATGCGGCCGACGAGACCACGCAGGCGACGGTTGCCGTGCCGTTGGTGGCGCCGAAGGCCGGGGTCGAGCCTTCGGCCGGCACCTCGCTGCCGGCCGACGCGCCGGTCCAGCGATAGATCACCGAGCCGGCCGTGGTGACGAAGTCGCCTGCCGCGGAAGTCGTCCAGCTCAGCGTGGTCTGGCTGTTGCCCGTGACGCCACTGGCCGCGGTGGCGCCCGCCGGGGAAAGATTGTCGATGGTCAGCGCGGTTGCGTTGGTATCGCTGCCGGAGTGGGTGTTGGGCCCGGCCCAACTGGTCACCGGAGCGGTAATCGCGTAATCGGCGCCCGGCACTGCGGGCATCGCGGCATGGCTCAGGGGCGTGACGCGGACCTTGAAGCTCGTCGGCGTCGTCGTCGCCGTCATGCCCGCGACGGCGATGGTGTTGGATCCGGCAAGTGGCGCGGCGGTGGAGCCCAGTACGGTGTTGGCGTTGTCGGTGATCGCCAGCAGTCCGACGCCATTGCTGGTCGACAGGTTGACCGTGACGGAAGTGATGGCCTCCGTGCCGGCGCTGGTCTGCAGGGTGAACAGGTCGACGTCGGTGGCGCCGGCGCCGGGAGCGATGGTCGCCGCCGCCGGGTCGGTGCCGGTGGCCAGCGTGGTGGTAGGTATGGGCTTGAGTGCCAGCGAGATTGCGCCCTTGTACGAGGTGGTCGCCAGCGTAACGGTGGTCGTGGTGTACGGCCCTGCCGTGGCCTTGACGCCCGTAGCCAGGCAATGCCCGCCGCCCTGGCTCGCAGTATTGGTGTTGTCGGTCCGTTCCGTCAGGCTTGCCAGGTCGGCATTGGTCCAGGCGGAGCAATTGGCGGTGTTGCTGAAATTGCGGCTGTTGGAAGTGAGCAGGACCACCAGGGTCTCGGCCGATGTCGTCGTGGCGCCGGGGATGCTGCCCGTCGTATCGTTGACCCCGCCGTCGTTGCCGCCGGCGCCCGTATCCCAGGGATCGCCCGAAGTGATGACGCCCGAGAAACAATGGATTTGACCCGTCGTGTGGTCTCCCGAGTCGCCAACCACCGGCGCCGGATCGCCACCGACGGTGCGCTTCCAGAACAAGGCCAGGCGGGAAGCCGGGTTGGTGGCTGCCGTGCCGGCAAACTGCGGCGACCAGGTGGGCACTTCGACAAAACCATTCGCGGTCGTCAGCGCGATGGCTTGGTTCTCCGATTCGACAGCGAGCAGACAGACATCGTTGGCCGCCATGCTCGCCGGATAGGGCGGAGTGATGGTTCCCGTCCCCGCCGTGAACGTGCCCGAGGCTCGATAGGCCGGCTCAACCGCACCTGCTTCTGTCTGCGGAAGCAGAACGGCCGCCACAGCAACAAGGACCATGGGAAGGAGTCGAGCGGAAATCCGCTGCTGCCTGAAAAGCGAAAGCATCGAGCTCATAACCTGATCCTGGGTTCCGAGTAACTCATGATTTCAAGAGTTGGCGCTGGCGCGACGGCGATCAGTCGGCAGCTTCATGGTCAGAAGGTAACCGAAACGCGGCGCTCGACATAGAGCGGGCCGGGGTTGACGATGTTGGGGCAGGCGACGGTATTGGCGGTCCAGCCGGCGACAGGCTGGCTGCAGGCGGTGGCGGTGATGCTGTAGATGGTCGGACCGCTGTTGCCGTCCGCTGTCGCCGTACATTCGACGGTGATCGTGAAATCGGCCAGAGTGGTCGCGGCGGGGACGAAGGACGTGGTTGCCGCCGGACAGGCGCGCAGGTTCGCGTCGGTCGAGGTGTAGCCGAAGTTGTAGGCCGCGGTGGCCTGCACTTGGTACAGGCCCCATTCGAGTCCTGCCCGCGCCGCGGAATAGGCGCGCACGCCCTGCACGTCGAGCGCCGAGCCGATCTGCTGGCTGGTGGAAATGTTGACGATGAAGGCGCCCAGCGCCGCCAGCACGACCAGGATGAATATGGCCGAGACGATGGCGAAGCCGCGGATGCGTTCGGCGTGCAATCTCATGGCGCGTTATCGACGTGGACCTGCTGGAACAGCGTGACGCTCTCGCCACCCGCAGTCAAAGTGAGCTGCACGAACAGCAGGCCGCTGCGGCCGGTGGCGTTGGCGGTGTATTCGACCACGCAGCTGGCGCCGCCGGCCAGCGTCGCCGAACTGCCGCCCGCAGGCGGCGTGGCCTGGACGACATTGAAGCCGTAGTTCCAGTGGCGCGTCAAGTTACCGGCCGCCGCCACCGGACAGGCGAAGCTGACCGCCCGGACAGCGCCGGGTACGACCTGGAAGCGGGCACTCGGCGAGGGCAGCGGGGGCGACTGGGCGGCAAAGGGATTGGCGTCGAGGGTGATGACGTTGCCGGCAATCCCGCTTACCTTGGCGATGTTGCAGCCGCCGGCGAGACAGGTGCTGCCGTCGTAGTTGTAGGCATTACCCGGCTCGTAACCCGGACCGAGGTTGTAGACCACGATGAAGTCATTGGCCGCGATGGCCGGGTTGACGGGCATGGTGCCGAGCGCGTCGAAGTTCTTGTCGGCGCTGCTGGTGAAGCTCAAAAAGTCGCCGCCGGTGGAGCCGTCGCCTGGGTCGCGGTAGCGCCCGCCGACGCTGGTCATGATGAATTCGATGTAATTCACGCCACCCGCGCTGGTGACGCGCAGGCTGTTGGGCAGGGCCAGGCGGATGTCGCGCATCATCCGGCGCAGCGCGACATCCGCGGCATCGGTCAGTTCGGCGCGGCGCACGGCATCGACATAGCCTTCCACCGGCTTGGTGATGAACACGGCTACCATGCCGGCCAGGACGCCGGTGATCACGATGGCGATGACGGCTTCGATCAGGGTGAAGCCGGCTACGGATGCGGGGCGGCGCGTCATGGCAGGGCGTTGGGCGAATGACGGGTGCGGTAGCCTTGCAACTGGATGGTTTCGTTGCCCGAGACCACTGTCACGCTGATCAGCAGGGCAGCCTCGCCGCCGGAGGCGATGTCGTGGAGGGCCGCTGGAACGACCGTGACGTTGGCGGTGAAAGGCGCAAAGCTGTTCCCGGAAATGCTGCTGCCGATTGCTTCGCCGTTGTAGTCGAACACGTTGTCCCACGCCGATGCGGTAGCCCGTGCTTCGCCGGCCTTGGCCGTGACGGTGTTCTGCGCGGCAGTCGCCACGCTGCAGCCGGCGTAATTTGTCGCCGTCGCGGCATTGGCGTCGTCCGGGTCGCACCAGGTGAAGGGCTGCAGCATCACTTCTTCCAGCACCGCTTCGGCGATCGCCAGCGCCTGCTTCCTGACCATCGGGTCGGCGCTGGAACGGGCGGTGACATTGAGCACGGTCATGACGCCGACCAGCGCCACGCTGACGATGACGACGAAGACGATCAGCTCGATCAGCGTCAGGCCGCGCTGATAGCGGCTAATGCACATAGCCGGTCTCCGCTTCGACGCTGATGGTATAGGGCGAGTCGCCGGTCGCGGTGTAGACCCCCGCCGCCGACGGCACCCCGAGCGGAGTGAAACTCAGCGTCGCCGGGCCGGTCAGCGTGACGTTGGCGGGGGCGCAGACCTGGTTCGTCGCGCCGCCGCAGGCGCCGTCGGCAGCGGGCAGTGCCAGATTGCGCGGGAAGCTGCCGGCGCCTCCGCCCTCGGGAATGTCGTTGTCGATGGTCAGCGCCAGATTGTTTGCGGCGAGGGTCACGCGCACGTTTCGGCGCTGCGCCACCGCCGACTTTCTGGCGTATTCGAGCGTCGATTTCACCTTGTCGCGATAGCCGATCTCGTCATAGCCCCGCAGCAGGTCGAAACGCGGCAGCACCACGAAGGCCATGATGCCGATGATGAGCATCACCGTGACCAGCTCGATCAAGGTAAAACCCGCGTCGTTTCGTCGTGGGAGGAATATCGGCTTGATCATCCGGGCAGTCTAGCAAGTGCGCGCAAAACGGCGCAAGGCAATCCTCCGCGCAGCGGGTGCAAGCGCGTTGCCATGCGCGGGGACCAACGGGTATAATTCGCGGCCTCTCAGGACGCTGTTGTAGCTCAGTTGGTAGAGCAACTGATTCGTAATCAGTAGGTCGCCAGTTCGATTCCGGCCAACAGCACCAAATTTCAGGGCCTGCCTCCATTTCGGTCGGCAGGCCTTGTGTCATTACAGGGGCGCTCATGCAGATCAGGGACAGTGTATTCATCATCACCGGCGGAGCTTCGGGCCTCGGTGCCGGTACCGGGCGGATGCTGGTGGAGCAGGGTGCCAAGGTGGTGTTGGCCGATCTGAACGAAGCGGCGGGCAATGCCCTGGCTGCCGAATTGGGCGGCGAAACGCGTTTCGTCGCCACCAATGTCGCCGACGAGGCGAGCGCCCAGGCCTGCGTCGCGGCGGCCGTGGCGGCATTCGGCGGCCTGCATGGCCTGGTCAATTGCGCCGGCATCGCGCCGGCCGAGAAAGTGCTGGGCCGGAACGGACCGCATGCGCTCGATGTGTTCGCCAGGACCGTGACGGTCAACTTGGTCGGCAGTTTCAACATGATCCGCCTGGCTGCCGAAGCCATGAGCAAGGGCCAGCCGAATGCGGCCGGCGAACGCGGCGTGATCGTCAGCACGGCGTCGGTCGCCGCCTACGACGGCCAGATCGGGCAGGCCGCCTATGCCGCGTCGAAGGGTGGCGTGGTCGGCATGACGCTGCCCATCGCGCGCGAACTGGCGCGCTTCGGCATCCGCGTCATGACCATCGCCCCGGGGATCTTCGAAACCCCGATGCTGCTGGGCATGCCGCAGGAGATCCAGGACGCCCTGGGCAAGATGGTTCCCTTCCCGCCGCGCCTGGGCAAGCCCGCCGAGTATGCAGCGCTGGTGCGCCACATCGTCGAGAACGAGATGCTCAATGGCGAGGTGATACGCCTCGACGGCGCCATCCGCATGGCTCCCAAGTAACACCGGTCTGGTCCATTCGAACCGGAAACCCGGATCGTGACCGATCCGGCCTGAACATGGCCGCCACAGAATCCTGCTACCACTGCGGCCTGCCGATCCCGGCAGGTGTCGACTTCACGGTCGAGATCGGCGGCCAGCGGCGCGAGATGTGCTGCGCCGGCTGCCAGGCGGTGGCGCAGGCGATCGTCGATAACGGCCTGGCCGACTACTACCGGCATCGCGACGCGATGCCGGAAAGCCCGCGCGAGGCGCTGCCGCAGGTGCTGGCCGAGTTCGGCCTGTTCGATCATCCCGATGTGCAGAAGAACTTCGTGCGCCGGGCCGAGGGCGCCGCGGGCGAACACGAGCAGGAAGCAGCGCTGATTCTCGAAGGCATCACTTGCGCCGCCTGCGTCTGGCTCAATGAATCGCATGTGCGCCGCCAGCCCGGCGTCACCGCCGTCGACATCAACTACACCACGCGCCGGGCGCGGGTGCGCTGGGACGAACGCGTCACCAAGCTTTCGGCCATCCTCGAAGCGATTGCCGCCATCGGTTATCGCGCCCATCCCTACGACATCGGGCGCGCCGAGGAACTGGCGCAGAAGGAACGCAAGGCGGCGTTGTGGCGGCTGTTCGTCGCCGGCTTCGGCATGATGCAGGTGATGATGTATGCCGTGCCGGTGTATCTGGCCGACGGCGACATGACGCCGGACATCGAGCAACTGATGCGCTGGGCCAGCCTGATCCTGACCTTGCCGGTGATCCTGTATTCGGCCGCGCCCTTCTTCGTCAGCGCCTGGCGCGACCTGAAGCTGCGCCGCGTCGGCATGGACGTGCCGGTGGCGCTCGGCGTCGGTGCGGCCTTCGCGGCCAGCGTATGGGCCACGCTGAGCGCAGCGGGCGAGGTGTATTTCGATTCTGTCACCATGTTCGTCTTCTTCCTGCTCACCGGCCGCTATCTGGAAATGATGGCCCGGCAGAAAGCCGCGCGCAGCGTCGAGACCCTGGCGCGCGCGATTCCGGCTTTCGCCACCCGTTTGCCCGGATGGCCGTTGTCCACTTCCGATATCGCGGGCGAACGCGTTGCCGTGGCCGAGTTGCATGCGGGCGACGCAGTGCAGATCAAGCCCGGCGAGACGGTCCCGGCCGATGGTGTGGTGCTTGACGGCGAGAGCGCGGTGGACGAATCGCTGCTGACCGGCGAGAGCCTGCCGGTGCCCAAGCGGGCCGGCGACGCGCTGATCGGCGGCAGCGTGAATACCGCCAGCCCGCTGGTGATGCGCGTCGAACGCGTCGGCGAGGCGACGCGCGTGGCGGCGATCCAGCGCCTGATGGAACGCGCTGCGGCGGAGAAGCCGCGCCTGGTGGAAATGGCCGACCGCGTCGCCGGGCGCTTCATCGTCGTCCTGCTGCTGCTGGCGGTGGGAACCGCGCTGGCCTGGTGGTGGATCGATGCCTCGCGCGCCTTGTGGGTCTTTGTCGCGGTCCTGGTGGTGAGCTGCCCCTGCGCCTTGTCCCTGGCGACGCCGGCGGCCCTGACCGTGGCCACCGGCGCGCTGGCCGCGCGCGGTGTGCTGGTGACGCGCGGCCATGCGATCGAGGCGCTGGCGCGGGCCGATCGTTTCATTTTCGACAAGACCGGGACTCTGACCGCGGGGCGCATGGCGCTGGTCGAGGCGATCCCGATTCAGGGCGATGCCGGACGTGCACTTGCTCTGGCGGCCGCGCTCGAACGTGGCTCCGAGCATCCCATCGCGAAGGCTCTGGCGGCGGGCGCGGCAGCTGCAGGAACGGCAGCGGTCATCGAGGTCGATGGCCTGCGCGCGACCACCGGCGCCGGGGTCGAGGGCACGATAGCGGGCGACTTGTGGCGGCTCGGAAACCCCGAGTTCGTCGCCGGCCTGCATGGCCGCGAGGTGCCGGTTGCCGTTCAGGCCATAGTTGGCGCTGGCGACACGGTGATCGCGCTGGGCAATGCGTCGGGTTGGCAGGCCTTCTTCCGCCTCAGCGATGGTCTGCGCCCCGAGGCGTCCGCCATGGTGGCAAAACTCGCCGCGGCGGGCATCAGGCTGTCCATCTTCAGCGGTGATGCGTCGGCCGCCGCATCACGCATCGGCTCCTTGCTCGGCATTGCGGATGCGCGCGGCGGACTCTCGCCGGAGGACAAGCATGCGGCGCTCAAGGCACTGCAGGATGCCGGCGAGACGGTCGCCATGGTCGGCGATGGAGTCAATGACGCCCCCGTGCTGGCACAGGCGCAGGTGTCGATCGCGATGGGCGGCGGCGCCGACCTGGCGCGGGCCAACGCCGATATCGTGCTGCTCGGCAACGATCTTCAGGCCTTGCCGCAAGGACTGGCGCTGGCGCGGCGCAGCCTGCGCATCGTCAAACAAAACCTGGTGTGGGCCTTCGCCTACAATTTCCTGGCAATCCCCCTGGCCATGGCGGGCTGGGTGACACCCTGGATGGCCGGTATCGGCATGTCGGCCAGTTCGCTGCTGGTGGTGCTCAATGCCTTGCGTTTGCAGCGGGAGCAATGACTCGAATGGATATCCTGTATCTGCTGATTCCGCTTTCCCTGGTGCTGGTCTTCGTGATTGCAGCGGTGTTCTGGTGGTCGTTGAAGAGTGGCCAGTTCGAGGATCTCGAAGGGCCCGGCTACCGCATCCTGATGGACGACGACAAGGCCGATCCTGCGCAAGGCGAGGTTTCTGCCGAGGCCAATGCCGGAGAAGAAGCTAATGGCCGTAGCACTAAAGTGCAAACCGTTGACTCAGATCAAGGTGCGAGTGTTCACAAGTAACCATACTCCGCGTGGGTTTTATGGTGACGGCTTCGCGCTGTTGCCCAAAGGCTCTCTGTTGGGGTTGGGGGTGCGCGCTGCGCACCCTTTTTTTTCATCCCGGCCACTCCGCCGAGGACCACAAAGTCTGCGGATATACTCCAAATCTGCGCCGCGCCGGGAAACACCCGGCGATCAATTCCATACTATCCATACGGCATATTAGGGCTCATGATCCTATCCCGCACCAGCCAATACGCCATCCAGGCGCTGATCTATATTGCGACCCAGCCGCGGGGGGTTCCCGTCCTCAACCGCACGGTGGCGCAACATCTCAATGTGCCGCCGGCATACTTGGCGAAGATCATGCAGAATTTGAGCCGGGGTACCCTGCTCCATTCCTTTCGCGGTCGGCAGGGCGGATTCTGCTTGCGCGACGGCTGCGAAAACACCGACCTGATGCAAATCCTCACTCTGGTCGAGGGCCCGGGACTGACCGAGAACTGCGTCATCGGACTTAAAATATGCAGCGATGAAACCGCCTGCCCCATGCATGAACAATGGAAGCCGATCAAGACCAGGATTGTCGAACTATTGCACCAGCAAACGCTGGAAATGCTCGCGATGGCCGTAAAAAGCGGGAAATACAGGCTGACCGAGCTGCCCGACGCCGCCTTTGCCATGCCGCAGATGGCAGTCAGCCGTCTGGCGGGCGGGGAGTAATCATGTCCAGCCCGAGTGCTTCGGCTGTCTGCTCGTCTTCGCAACCGGCTTGCGAACCGATCACCTGCAACAATTGCGGGATCTATCGGCTCTGCCTGCCCTTGGGCCTCAATCAGGCCGACCTGTCGCTGCTGGACAGCATAGTCAAGCGCAAGGAAGTCTATAAACGTGGCCAGGTGCTGTTTCGGCCCGGCGAGCGATTCGATTATCTGTATGCGATTCGCAGCGGTTCGGTGAAGACTTATGTCAGCACCGACGACGGCCGGGTGCAGATTACCGGCTTTCATATCGCTGGCGAGCTGCTGGGTCTGAGTGCGCTGGCGTCGCGACAGTACAGTTCGGAGGCCAAAGCGCTGGAAACCATATCCGTCTGCAAGGTCGAAATAAGTCGCCTGGACGAAATCGCCCAGCAGATTCCCTCGATCCAGTACCAGATGCTGAGAATCATGAGCGGGCAGATCCGGCACGACGAGGAGTTGATGCTGCTGCTTGGCAAACGCAGCGCCGAAGAGCGCCTCGCCGAGTATCTGATGGGTCTTTCCAGGCGCTTTGCCAGTCGGAACTACTCTGGCACGCAATTCCGCTTGAGCATGTCGCGCCTGGATATCGGTAACTACCTCGGCATAGCCGAAGAGACAGTCTGTCGCATCCTCGGGCGATTCCAGGAAGACGGACTCATCACCGCTGATCGTCGGCAGGTTTGCCTGAAGGATCTCAAGCGGCTTGGCGCACTGGCCCACTTGGCGGTCGCTGCATAAGGCTCCGCCACTGGATTCGGGCTCGATCTTGGCCCGGTTGTTGTGGGCGTATTGCTTAAGCACTAAGGTTGACCTGCGTCAGCTTTTCCAGTGCTTCCCTGGACATTGAGGTTGACGTCGGTCAGTAAACCAGCCGACGTCTATTGATATGCTATAAAAAGACAAACGTATCTGGATATCTTTAGATTAGGAGCTAGCCATGGAAACTCTATTTACTTGGTCGGATGACCTCAGCGTCGGCATCCAGGAGATAGACGAGCAACATAAGGAATTGGTTAAGCTGTTGAACCGCCTGCACGAAGCGGTAGTTTCTCATCATGGATCTACTGCGTGCAGTGAGATTTTGAATCAGCTGGCTGAATACACGCGGGTGCATTTCATTGTCGAAGAAAGCCTGATGCGGATTCTTCACTACCCTGAATTCGAACAGCACAAGGCCGAGCACGAAGCATTGGTCGCGCAGGTCGTGGCTCTGCAACAGAAGCTGGCTGCCGGGCAGGCCACGATCACCTTCGAACTGCTGCATTTTCTCAAGGTCTGGCTGACCAAGCATATCGCCGGTAGCGACCGCCGCTATGCCGGCTTCTTCCTCGAAAGAGGCATGTCGCCGGACTGGTCCCATAACGTCGAACAGACAATGGCGAAGAAATGGTCATGGAAATTCTGGTGAAGAGACAGCTATGCCCGCTGGTGCGAGCCGTCGCGTCGCCACTTCCCATAACCGAAGCGCCGAGTGGTTTCTGTCGACGGGGGTAAGTCGGTTGCTAGCCGCGCGGCGACAGCAGGTGCGCCCATATACCTATAAACCATATTGATATAATTGTTATTTTTGTTTAAGTCGGATATATTTTGACCTGTATCAAACTACTCTAATATTTCGCGTGTAATCTGCCGAAAATTCGGATACTGCATCGCATCAAATGCAGCATCGTGACTGATTTCTTTTTGTTAATGTGAGGTGAATCCATCATGCAATCGCAAGCGACTTACAACTACAAAGTCGTGCGCCAGTTCGCTGTGATGACCGTAATCTGGGGCATCGTCGGCATGCTGGTCGGCGTCATCATTGCGGCCCAATTGGTCTGGCCGGAGTTGAATGTGCACGAGTGGTTGAGCTACGGCCGCTTGCGCCCGTTGCACACCAATGCGGTTATTTTTGCTTTTGGCGGCTGCGCACTGTTTGCCACGTCGTATTTTGCAGTGCAGCGAACCAGCCATGCCCCGCTGTTTGCGCCGGGGCTGGCGGCGTTTACGTTCTGGGGTTGGCAACTGATCATCGTGCTTGCCGCCGTTTCCCTGCCGCTGGGGCTAACCTCGGGCAAGGAATATGCGGAACTCGAATGGCCGATCGACATCCTGATCACTCTGGTCTGGGTGTCCTATGCCGTGGTGTTTTTCGGCACCATCGCGAAGCGCACGATTTCGCACATCTATGTCGCGAACTGGTTCTTCGGTGGATTCATCCTGACCGTTGCCGTGCTGCACCTGGTGAATAGCGCCGCGATTCCGGTGACGCTGTTCAAGTCCTACTCCGCCTACGCGGGGGTGCAGGATGCGATGGTGCAATGGTGGTACGGCCACAACGCGGTGGGCTTCTTCCTTACCGCAGGCTTCCTCGGCATGATGTACTACTTCGTGCCGAAGCAGGCCGGGCGTCCGGTATATTCCTACCGCCTGTCGGTGGTGCACTTCTGGGCGCTGATCTTCACCTACATGTGGGCGGGTCCTCACCACCTGCATTTCACGGCTTTGCCCGACTGGACTCAGAGCGTGGGCATGATCTTTTCGCTGATCCTGTTGGCACCTTCCTGGGGCGGCATGATCAACGGCATCATGACTCTGTCGGGCGCCTGGCACAAACTGCGCGACGATCCGATCCTGAAGTTCATGATCACCTCGCTGTCCTTCTACGGCATGTCGACCTTCGAAGGCCCGATGATGTCGATCAAGACGGTCAATGCGCTGTCCCACTACACCGACTGGACCGTGGGCCATGTGCATTCCGGCGCCCTGGGCTGGGTGGCGATGATTTCCATCGGCTCGATCTACTATCTGTTGCCGCGCCTGTTCGGCAAGCCTGAGATGGCCTCGAAGAAGCTGATCGAAGTGCACTTCTGGGTGGCCACCATCGGCGTCGTGCTCTACATCGCCTCGATGTGGATCGCGGGAGTGATGCAGGGCCTGATGTGGCGCGCAACTAACGTCGATGGCACGCTGACCTATTCCTTCGTCGAGTCGGTCAAGGCGACCTACCCGTTCTGGACCATACGTCTGCTGGGCGGCCTGCTGTTCCTTTCCGGCATGCTGATCATGGCCTACAACATGTTCCTGACCATGGCGGGGGGCAAGGCGGTCAATGCGCCGGTACTCGCACCCGCAGCGGCCCACTAAGCCCGATTGCACAGATTAAGGAGCTATAAATCATGTTGACGCATGACAAGATTGAACGGAACGTAGGGCTGCTGATCGTCCTTACCATTCTCACGGTGAGTGTGGGTGGCTTGCTCGAAATCGTCCCGCTGTTCTTCCAGAAATCCACCACCACACCGACTAACGAACTGGTCAAGCCCTACAGTCCAGTGCGCCTGTCGGGACGCGACATCTACATTCGCGAAGGCTGCTACAACTGCCACTCGCAGATGATTCGTCCGTTCCGTGCCGAGACCGAGCGCTATGGTCATTATTCGGTGGCCGGCGAGTTCGTCTATGACCATCCGTTCCAGTGGGGCTCCAAGCGCACCGGTCCGGATCTGGCGCGAGTCGGCGGTCGCTATTCGGACCAGTGGCATCGCACCCATCTGTTGAACCCGCGTGATGTCGTGCCCGAGTCGAACATGCCGGCTTATTCCTGGCTGGATCGTCCGCTCAAGGACGATGCCATCGAGGCCAAGATGAAGGCGTTGCGCGCCGTCGGTGTTCCCTATACCGATGCCGAAATCGCCGGCGCGAAAAAGGCCATCGAGGGCGTGACCGAACTCGACGCATTGATCGCTTACCTGCAGGGCATGGGCACCGCGCTCAAGCAAACAAGGTAAGCAAATGGACATCAACGACCTGCGGTCCCTCTTCACGGTGCTGGCGTTCGTCGCCTTCATCGGCATCGTGTGGTGGGCGTATTCGGATCGGCGCAAGAAGACCTACGACGAGGCGGCGATGCTGCCGCTCGACGATGACAGTCCCTTTGTGCCGTCGGCGCCGCAGGTTACGAAAGATCAGGAAAGGAAATCATCATGAGTGATTTTGTCAGCGGCTTCTGGAATATCTATGTAGTGAGCATCGTGCTCGTCAGCGTCATCGGTTGTGGCGTCTTCCTCTGGATGCAAAGTACCGCCACGCACGTGGAAGGCGCGACAACCGGTCACGTCTGGGACGAGGATTTGCAGGAATTCAGCAATCCACTGCCCAGTTGGTGGCGCTGGCTGTTCTACATCACCATCGTCTTCTCGCTGTTCTATCTGGCGATGTATCCTGGCCTCGGCAACTATCAGGGTCAGTTCAAATGGTCTTCCGCAGGTCAGTATGACGGAGAAATGAAGAAGGCCGACGACCAGTACGGGCCGATCTTCAAGAAGTTCCAGAGTCAGGATGTTCAGGCCGTTGCGGTCAACAGCGAGGCAAAGGAAATGGGCCAGCGCCTGTTTCTGACCTACTGTTCGCAGTGTCACGGTTCGGATGCCAAGGGCGCTCGCGGCTTCCCCAACCTGGCCGACGGCGACTGGCTGTTTGGCGGTACGCCGGAGCAGATCAAGGAGTCGATCACCAAGGGGCGCGACGCCATGATGCCGGCCAAGGGCGTCAAGCCGGATCTGAACGGTGACCAGATCAAGGATCTTGCCAGTTATGTGCGCTCCCTGTCCGGGCTGACTTCCGACTCGATTCGTGCCCAGCGCGGCAAGGAACTGTTTGCTCCCGCTTGCGCCGCGTGCCATGGCCCCGATGGCAAGGGCATGGTCGGCGTGGCGCCGAACCTGGCGGACAAGGTCTGGCTCTACGGCAGTTCCGAGGAAACCATCACCGAGACGATCACCAAGGGCCGCACCAATCGCATGCCGGCCTTCGGCGAATTCCTCGGCGATGCCAAGGTGCATCTGCTGACCGCCTATGTCTATGGGCTTGGTGGTGGCGTCCAGGCTGCTGCCCCGGCTCCTGCGCCAGTCGCTCCTGCCGAAGCGATGCCCGCGGAAAGGAAGTAACTTGGCTAAAATCCCCGGCGCCGATCAACTCGGCACCGGGGAATTTTCGCTAATGTTCATCAGAATATCCTAATACGATAATCATGGTCTCGATCACCGCCAAACAGTTGCCGGATGGCAAGCCCAACTTCGTTGAGGAAAGCCTCTACGAAGTTCACAAGAAGGTACACCCGCGCGCGGTCAGCGGAACCTTCGCCACTTGGCGCTGGGCATTGGTCTGGTTTACCCAGTTGGTGTACTACGGCTTGTGCTGGCTGCCCTGGAATGGGCGGCAGGCAGTGTTGTTCAATCTGGTCGAGCGCAAGTTTTACATTTTTGGACTGGTTTTCTGGCCGCAGGACGTAATTTTCCTTTCCGTCCTGCTGATCATTTCAGCCTATTCACTGTTCCTGTTTACCGCGGTGGGCGGGCGCCTGTGGTGCGGCTATGCCTGTCCGCAGACCGTGTACACGGAAATATTCACCTGGATCGAACAGAAGATCGAGGGTGAGCGCAACGCAAGAATCAAGCTCGACGCGGCACCCTTGAGCGCACGCAAACTGTGGCTGCGTAGCGCCAAGTACGGTTCCTGGGCGCTACTGGCGTTGTGGACCGGCTTTACCTTCGTCGGCTACTTCACCCCAATCAGGTCCCTCTGGGACTCGGTCTGGAGTTTTTCGCTGGGTCCGTGGGAAACCTTCTGGATGCTTTTCTATGGTGCCTTCACCTACTTGTTTGCCGGCCACATGCGCGAACAGGTGTGCAAGCATATGTGTCCCTATGCCCGTTTTCAGGGCGTCATGTTCGATCCCGACACGCTGACCATTACCTACGATACTGAGCGTGGCGAACCTCGCGGTGCACGCAAAAAGGGGCTTGATCCACGGTCGATCGCCAAGGGCGAGTGCGTCGATTGCGGCATCTGCGTGCAGGTCTGCCCCACGGGTATCGATATCCGCGACGGCCTGCAATACGAATGCATAGGCTGTGCGGCGTGCATCGATGCCTGCGATCAGGTGATGGAAAAAATGGATTATCCGAAGGGCCTGATCCGCTATTCCACCGAACATGCGATCGAGGCGCACTGGGGTTGGAAAGAGATCCTCGGTCACGTGGTGCGGCCACGGGTGATGATTTACTCGGCGATTCTCGGCGCAATCTGCGTGGCCTTTGTCTGGGGTATTGCGACCAAGGCGACCCTGCGCGTGGACGTGATTCGCGACCGCGCAACGCTGGCGCGTGAGGTGGAGGGCGGTCTGGTCGAGAATATCTATCGACTGCACGTGATCAATGTTTCCGAAACTCCGCATCGCTATGCCATCAGCGTAACCGGGCTGGCCGGTATCGACTTGGTCGGCGATCGCATCGTGGAAGTCCCGGCCGCCGCGGCCAGAACGCTCACCGTACAGGTGCGGGTGCCCCCGGAGTCCGGCAGGAAGGGCTCGAACCAGATCTACTTCGACGTCAAGTCGCTGGTCGACGAAAAGGTGGCGGTGCATGAAAAGGCCAGCTTCCTGCAACCATGAGGGAAAAAAACATGCATACCGTCGCCGCACGTCCCTGGTATCGCGAACCCTGGCCATGGATCCTGGCTGCGGGGCCGTTTATCGTTGTCGTTGCCGGGATTTACACGGCATGGCTCGCCGTCAAGAGCAACGATGGATTGGTTACCGATGACTATTACCGGAAAGGCCTTGCGGCCAACCAGACCATCGCACGCAGCGAGCAGGCCGCCAAGATCGGCCTGGTCGCCGGTGTCCGCGTCACCGCCGATACCTTGTTGGTGCGGCTCCAGGCGAGCGACAAGGACTTTGTGCTGCCACCGACCCTGGCCGTGACAATTTCGCACCCAACCCGAGCCGGGCTGGATCAGTCGCGCCTGCTGGTGCGCGATGGCGAGGTCTATTCCAGCGACGTGCACCTGCCGGCCGCCGGACATTGGCTGGTGTTGCTTGAGGACGAGCGCAAGATTTGGCGGCTGATGGGGAATATGGTTCTCCCCGCCAATGGCGAAACCCTAATTGGTAGTTCCGCGACCGCGGCAACGCCGGCCGATATTCGGCACTGATTCTGTTCATTGCGGGGAGGCAGCATCATGGAAGCTTGGAAACTCTTGCTCGGTAGTGACATTGGCCTGCTCAGTCTGTTTACGATAGGCTTCGTCATAGTTATGGCGTTCTTCATGATTGGTTTTTATAAGAAGAAGGCAGAGGAGGACGCGCGTAACGCAAAGTAGGCGGTTTCCCCAAACCGAAGGAGAGCAAAATGCTGAGGATCTTATGGGTGCTATGGCCCTCGTTTGTCGTCGCCGGAATCGCCGAGGGTATTTTCTTCACCGTAGTCGACCCCCAGGAGCTATATCTCTTCGGACAACCGGTGGAGTTCTCGAAAATAGCAACTTATTCGATAGGCTTTTTCGGTTTCTGGGCGGTATGTGCTGCGTCCAGCATGATGACCTGTCTCTTGCAGATCAGCGCCAGGGAGATCAACAAGGGCATTGGTGCCCATGGTGGCACCGAAGGCCTGTCGTGAGATAGGGTTCCCGCAAACGCTGCCGGGACGCTTGATGCGCGGCCTTAGTGTTTCACCGGACCCACACCTATGGGGGCCGGAGCAAGATTGACAATGCGGGTGAACAAATCGCGACATTCGTGATCGACGTCGGCATCGAAGCGCGGGTCGCCGTTTTCACTGAATGCCGCACCGATTTCCACCCAGTCTTCCGTTGTGAGATATTTTTTGGCCAGGGGAATCAGTGTGCTTTCCTCAACAGCCATGTGCCTCACAATCTCATCGGCAAATGTTTCCACCGCTGCCGAAAACTTCTCCAGTCCGGCGGGAGATCCGGCCTCGAAATGGCCTAGGGCGAGTTCCAGGCCGCGAATGTGTCCGGCGCCATCGAAGTGCTGCCGTTCCAGATGCGCAATCACCTCGTCTGCCTCATGGGTGCGCTCGCGCAGCCTGGCAAACAGGTAGGCGTTCTCCTTGGGGTGGTGCAGCTTCTCGGGAAACTCTTCAAGGTAAAAAATCATCGCCCACAGCAGCCTGAAGTCAGGCACCGCCTGCCGTTCGCGCATTTCGCGGATCAGGTATCGCAGTCCATGCACGACGGCAGCCAGCGACCGGTGCTCGTCGTGGATGGTCGCCAGAGCCGAATTCAGCATGATTTTCGCGTTGCTGGCCGACGCTCAACGATAGACCAACACCGGGATCTTCGAGTGCGTCAATACCTTCTGCGTTTCCGACCCGAGCAGGAGTCCGCTGATACCACGGCGTCCGTGCGATGCCATGAAAATCAGATCAGCACCTGCGTCCTCGGCGGCGGCGATGATCGCCTCGTAAGGAATGTCGCTGACGGAACTGATCGAAGCGCAGCTAACACCTTCGGCTTTGGCGGCTGCCTCGTGAGCGGCCAGGATTTCCTTGGCCTGCTGTTCCGCCATTTCCGCGAACTTGTCCGGCGTGGTGGGGTCGATCAGGGCGCCTTCGCCATAGAAAGCTACCGGGTAATCGGGCTTGGCGAAGAAAAAGGTAACCTTTGCCCCCGTCTCCTTGGCAAAGGCGATCGCACGTTTCGCCGTGTCGGATGACAACTGCGATCCGTCGGATGGAACGAGTATGTGCTTGAACATGGAATGTGATCCTCAGTGTTTAAACCATCGTAGCGTACTAAAGAAGGGCAGCGTTGATCAAGATCAATAGCAACCCGAACTATACGCGCCCAGCATCGGGCAGAATAGCAGCAAAGCGGCCGCGGGAGCTTGCGCGGCCCTTGTGAAGTGGAAGGAGTGGTCATGAGCACGATGAAGCAGCCCAAAACACCGGCGACTCCCCAGGCCGCGTGGCGTGCAGTCAATCAGGCCGTTGAGGCCAAGATCGACCCGATCGGGATTGCAACTCCCTTGATACACGCGCAACTGGCATGGTTGTCCCATCCGCAGGAAATGTCCGAGGCTTTGGCAGACTTCGCAAGCAGGTTGTGGGAGCTGCAGACGCATTCCTGGCACCGGGCGCTGGGCATGCCGAGCAAGGATGTGGTATCGCCGAATCCCGACGATACACGCTTCGCCGATCCGATCTGGAGCAACTCTGCAAGCTGGGATATTATGAAAGAGTGGTACCTGATGATCACCCGCCAGGTGCAGGACATGCTCTATGACACACCGGGCCTGTCCGGCCGCGACCGCCGCAGGGCGGCGTTCTGGTGGCGCAAGTGGCTTAACGCCGCGGCACCCACGAATTTTTTGGCGACCAACCCGGCGGCGATGCAAAAAGCCATGGAGACGCGCGGCGAAAGTCTGCTGAGGGGATTCAACAATTTTTTGACGGATTTCCAGGCTGGCGATGTACAGATGGCGCGGCCGACGGATTTCGTGGTCGGCAAGGATTTGGCAACCACGCCTGGCAAGGTCGTGTTCCGCAATCATCTGCTCGAGGTTCTGCACTACGCGCCGACACAGGATAAGGTTTTCGAAACACCTGTCGTCATCGTTACGCCTTGGATAAACAAATACTATGTTCTCGACCTCAATCCCAGGAAGAGCATGGTGAAATTCCTGGTCGACCAGGGATTCGACGTTTATATCACCAGCTGGAAAAATCCGACCGCAGACATGCGCGATGTGACGTTCGATGACTACCTGCTGGACGGCATAGGGCAGATCATCGAAACTGCGCGCGGCATTTCCGGCGCGGCCAAGGTGCATGCCGTCGGCTACTGCATAGGCGGTGCTGCATTGGCGAGTTGGATGGCCTGGGCCAACGCGCGTTATGAGAAGCAGGGCGTGCCGGTGGCCACCGCCACGTTGCTGACCACGCTGGTGGATTATCACAAGCCGGGCGACATCGAGGTGTTTCTCGATGAGAGCAGCATCAAGTGGCTGGAAAAGTCGATGGCGGAGAAGGGCTATCTCGACGGCAAGGAAATGGCATCCGCATTCCGTCTGCTGCGCTCGAACAGCCTGGTCTGGCATTACGTGGTGCGTGGCTATCTGTTCGGTGAAACCCCGCCGCCTTTTGATGTGCTGTTCTGGAACATGGATGCAACCCGGATGCCGGCGGCGATGCACAGTTGGTATTTACGCAACTTCTATCTGGACAATCTGTTGATCAAGAAGGATGCGCTGCAACTGGCGGGCGAGAACATCGATCTCGGGCGGATCTCACAGCCGCTCTATGCCGTGTCGGCCGAGGATGATCACATTGCTCCATGGCGGCAGACCTTCCGCATCAATAACTTCGTTGCCGGTTCGCGCCGCTACGTGCTGTCGAGTTCGGGCCATATCCTCGGTATCGTGAATCCGGTGGTGAACCCGCCAAAGCGCGATTACCGGGTGGGATCGGTTGAAAGGCACGATACGCCGGACGACTGGTACGAGCGCGCGGAGCGCCATCATGGCAGTTGGTGGGAGGACTGGATGGCCTGGCTGAAGCCGCAGTCGGGCCGCCTGATGGCGGCTCCGGCTGTCGCGACGCAGAAGTTCCCTGCATTGGCAGACGCACCCGGAACCTATGTAATCGAGCCTTGATCAGGGTCGTAAGCACTCGATGTGCAGATGCGGAGTCTGATAGACCGAGTATCCCGGATTTTTCTTGGGGTATTGAAATCCTGAATGTGCTCTTGATTGCGGTCAATGTCTCACGCTAGGGCAACACCCAGAATCTGTCTCAGTTCATTCGGAGTTTGCCACCATGTCGATTACTGATCCGCTTTTCCAGCATCACAAACATTGCGACAAGATATTTGCCGACGCTGAGGATGCCTGCGCGAACGGCGATTGGGTGGTCGGCGAGCAGGCTTTCACGCTGCTGCGCGACCAGCTCGAAACGCATTTCGCCAGCGAGGAGGAACTCTTGTTCCCCGCCTTCGAGGAAGCGACCGGAATGACATCCGGCCCGACCGAAGTCATGCGCGGCGAACATCGCCAGATGCGCGATCTCCTGACGCAGATGCAAGACGCCGTGGCTTCCCGCAACGGCGATGCCTTCGGCGGCGCGGCCGAGACGCTGCTAATTCTTATGCAGCAGCACAACATGAAGGAGGAAAACATCCTCTATCCGATGTGCGACAACGCCCTGGGTACGTCTGAGGTCGGCGCTTCGCTGGTGGAGCGGCTGAAGGCGTCATGACCACGGTAATCGATGGCCGCGAACTGCAGCCTCCGGAGCCAATGGAACGCACTCTGGAGGCTCTGGACAAGCTCGCCGAGGGCGACGATGTGCTGCTTCTCCTGTATTGCCAGCCGCACCCGCTGTTCAGCATCCTGAGAAACAGCGGCTATGCCTGGAGCGAGGAAGTTCAGCCCGACGGAACGCGCGAGATCCGGATTCGCAAAGCGCCGGGCTGAGCGCCGCCGATCGGATGCACGCCAGCCTTTCCTTCGATCAGGCACCTCCCATATCGGTGCCCTACCGCTTCTTCATAGCGGCGCCGTGGTTCGGCGCGCTGGCCGGCCTTCTGCTGGCACTGTCGGGCGGCGCAGCCCTGGCCTCGCGGTGGACGCCGGAGGCCTTGGCGCTGACGCATCTGGTCGGCGTCGGCTTCATGCTCCAGGCGATGTGTGGGGCACTGTTTCAGTTCATTCCGGTTGCCGTCGGCGGCAATGTCTGGCGCCCGAAACTGGTCGCCAATACCGTGCAACCGTTGCTGCTGTTGGCTACGCTCCTGTTGGTCGCAGGTTTGCTGTTCAGCCGCCCGCTGTTTCTATCTTTCGCGGTTCCCTTGTTCCTGCTGTCACTGGGGGGCTTCGTTGCGGTGGTCGCGCTGGCGCTGTGGCAGACCCCCGCGACCGGCATGACTTTATGGTCGATGCGCATGGCGATCGGCGCGCTGGCGGTTACCGTGCTGCTCGGCTCGCTGCTGGCGGAGGCGCTGGCGCATGGCCTCGCCCTGCCGATCATCGATCTGACGAATGTGCATCTGGCATGGGGCCTCGGTGCCTGGGCACTGATGTTGCTGGCGGGTGTGTCCTACCATGTGGTGCCGATGTTCCAGCTGACGAAACCCTATCCGCTGTGGTTCACCCATTGGTTTGGGCCTGTCCTGCTGCTTTTGGTAATCGCCTGGTCATCGCGGCTGCTGCTCGACGACGCGCGGTGGACGCTGGCGATTGCGCTACCCATCCTGTCCATCCTGTCCATCTATGCAGGCATGACCCTGTGGCTGCAGTACACACGGCGCAGGAAAGTCCACGATGCGACGTCGATCTACTTTCGTGTGGCGATGCTGGCAATGCTGGCCTTCGCCGTCTCCGGCGTGGTGTTTCTGTCATACCCGGAATTCGGCAACGATCCGCGCGCCGCTGTTTGGCTGGGAGTGCTGGCTTTCGCCGGAGTCTTCGTTTCCGCCATCACCGGCATGATGTACAAGATCGCGCCCTTCCTCAACTGGCTGCACTTGCAGCGGCTGGGCGCTCCGATGAACGCCGTGCCCAACATGAAGAAGATGATTCCGGCCGAGGCCATGACCGGCCAGTTGCGCCTGCATGTGCTCGCAGTGCTATTGTTGCTGGCCGCGGTCTGGCAACCCGGCTTGGCCCGCCTGGCCGGCATAGCCTTCGCGGCCTCATGCGCCTGGCTGGGCTGGAATCTGATCGGTGCAGTCCGGCGCTACCGGAGCTTCAGAGATCAAATTCGCGAAGTCGTTTTACGTCGTTGATGGTGATTTGCTTGCCGCTGACGTTGATCAAACCGTTGCTTGAGAGATCGTGAAAAATTCGCGAAAGAGTTTCCGGAGTCAGATTCAGCCGCGAAGCGATCACCTGTTTCGAGGTCGGCAGCGAAATGTCGAAGGAACCCTGGCCGGATTCACTCTGCGGACACTGCTGCAACAGATAGCCGACCACGCGCTGCGCGGAGGAACGCAGGGAATAGGTTTCGACGTCCTGCACCAGCGAATGCAGTCGCATCGAGAGTCCCGCCAGCATCCGGCGGGCGAACAGCGGGTCGTTTTCCAGGAGTTCGAATACCGGACCGCTGGCAATGTGGAGCAGCAAGCTATCGACCAGGCCCTCGGCAAATACCGGGCAGGGCCGATTAAGGAACATGATCGCTTCGCCAAAGCTCTGGCGCGGCCCCACGATCTGCATCACCTTTTCGTTGCCTTGCGACGAAGGAAAGGCCAGCTTGATCTGGCCGAACACGACCACAAAAAATCCCTTTGCCGGATCGCCTTTCTGGAACAGCATTTCACCTTTGGCAAGTCGTCGCTCGCGACACGCTGTTTCGAGCGCGGCGATCTGCTCCGGGGCAAGTTCCTGGAACAGCGGCAGGCGGGAAAGTATCTGGGGGATGTCGAGCTTAGTTTCGTGCATGGTATCGTGCAAGTGAATACTCTTCGTTTATCAATCGAACCATACCACGCATCGCCCCGGTGTCGACGATCATGATGCGCTGGTCGGTATTCATCTCCGCACCGCACCGCGTGATGTTCCTCGCAGGAACGGTGCAGGCCTTGGCTGTAATGGCTTTCTGGTCGCTGGATGTCGGTGCGCATTATGCCGGACTCTGGCCGGCGCCGGCGTGGCCCTTGCTGGCCCATTTTCCCGCTTATCTACTGCACGCGATGTTGACCGCCTGCGGCGTGTTTCCCCTGTTCATTTTCGGTTTCATCCTGACTGCCGGACCGCGTTGGCAGGGCGGCGGCGATTTGCCGCGGCGTGATTTTGTCCCGGCTTTCCTGCTGCTGGCCAGCGGCTGGCTCGTGGTCTGGGCAGCCCTGGTGCTGCCGGGATTGCTGGTCGTGGGACTGGCGTCGGTACTGGGCGGCTGGGTCGCGGTGGCCTTGACACTGACGCGGATTACCCGCTTGCGGACGACGGAGCGCGAGCACATTATCTATGTTGCGCTCGCCGCCTGGCTTGGCGCGGCAGGGCTGGCGGCTTTTCTGGTATTTGCCGCGGGCGGCGCGATCATTTGGGCGCGTCTGGCGATTTCGCTGGTTGTCTGGGGATTCCTGTTGCCGGTTTTTCTCACCGTGGCGCACCGCATGCTGCCTTTCTTCACCAGTGCGATGGTGCGGCCCTATGTTCTGCACCGCCCGGCGTGGACACTGCGCGTGCTGCTGGGCGCCAGCGCGGCGCACGGCGCCCTGGCCATGCTCGATCGACCGCAATGGCTCTGGCTGGCTGACCTGCCGGCGATGCTCGCTGCGGGCCGCTTGAGCTGGCTTTGGTGGAACCGTGCGGTAATCGATAACCGCATGCTGGCCGTCCTGCATGTCGCCTTTGCCTGGGTAGCCCCGGCATTTGCCCTGTTTGCGTTGCAGAGCCTGCTGTGGACCACGATGCCCGGCCTGCTCGGACAGGCCCCGCTGCATGCGCTGACCCTGGGGTTCTTTGCCTCGATGCTGATCGGCATGGCGTCGCGGGTAACGCTGGGCCATTCCGGCCAGCCGGTGGCGGCCGACAAGGTGATGTGGGCTGCCTTCCGCAGCATGCAGGGGGCGGCGATATTGCGCGTCGCCAGCGAACTGCCGGCACTGCCCGGCGCGCAGGTCCTGATGTGGTTGTCGACGGTGCTCTGGCTCGCGGCTTTCGCGCTCTGGGCTGGCCGCTATGCGCCGGCTTTCTGGCGTCCGCGTTCCGACGGCAGATCGGGCTAGCCCTCATGTATATCCTGGTAAAATACGTACATGTCATCAGCGTGGTGCTGAGTCTGACCGGCTTTTTTTTGCGCGGCGTATTGATGATTCGCGATTCGCCGCTGTTGACAGCGCGCTGGGTCAAGGTCTTGCCCCATATCAACGACACGCTGCTGCTGGTTGCCGCGCTGACCCTGGCGGCAATGTCCGGCCAGTATCCGTTCGTCGTCGACTGGGTCACGGCGAAGGTGCTGGGTGTGATCGCCTACATCATCCTCGGCATCCTGGCGCTGCGGGAGGCGAGCACGCGACGGATGCGCATTATTTGCTGGCTGGCTTCGATGGCGGTTTTCGGCTGGATCGTCTCGGTGGCGCTGACGCGCCAGTCGCTGGGCTTTCTGGCGGCAATGGCCTAGCCGAGGCGACCGTCGGCTGGCGTCAGCAGGGTCTTGAGGCGGGGAATGTCCAGAATCCGGATGTGCTTTTGTTGCACCGAAATCAGGCCTTCGTCCTGAAAGCGGGAAAAGGCGCGGCTCACGGTTTCGAGCTTGAGGCCTAGATAGGAGCCGATTTCCTCGCGCGTCATGCGCAGATGGAACTCGGCCGGCGAATAGCCGCGAGCGTTGAAGCGCTGCGAAAGATTCAGCAGGAAGGCCGCCAGGCGTTCCTCCGCGCGCATCGTCCCCAGCAGCATCATGACGCCGTGGTCGCGCACGATCTCGCGACTCATGACCTTGTGCAGGTGATGCTGCAGCGAGTGAATTTCGCTGGAAAGCATTTCCAGTTCGGTGAACGGGATCAGGCAGACTTCGCTGTCTTCCAGGGCCACGGCGTTGCAGGTGTGCACTTCGGTGCTGATGCCGTCCATGCCCAGAATCTCGCCGGCCATCTGGAAGCCCGTCACCTGGTCGCGGCCGTCTTCGGTCAGTACGTCGGTCTTGAAAAAACCGGCCTTGACCGCGAAAATGGATTCGAAGGCTTCGCCTGCGCGATAGAGGTGCTGACCACGCTTCAACTTGCGCCCGCCACCGATCAGATTGTCAAGACGAGCCATGTCCTCATCCAAAAGGCCGAACGGCAGACACAGCTCGCGCAGGTTGCACTGCGAACAGGCGACCTTGAGCCCTGGGGTGATGAGCGGGACTACATTCTGTTTGACGTTTGCATGCACGCTTGTCGCGCTACCGGTTTAAGGGTAGCCCTTTGATATTTATCAATGCAACTTATTCGCGATTGCGGCATCGTATAGACTTGCGGTGGATGTGCCACCCTTGCCTCAATCTCGTACCTTTAGCCAATGGATTATCAGGAACTCATTTTTGACCCGGAAGTCATTCGGCGTTTCGACGTAAATGGCCCGCGATATACCTCGTATCCGACTGCCGACCGATTCGTCGAGGCCTTTGGCGCCGACGATTACGTGCGCTGGCTGGGCAAGAGAACGGTGGGTGGCATAGGTCGACCTTTGTCATTATACGTCCACATCCCCTTCTGCAACACCATCTGCTATTACTGCGCCTGCAACAAGATCATCACCAAGGACCACGGGCGTTCCGCCAAGTACATCAAGTACTTGAGCAAGGAAATCGCCATGCAGGAGGGTGCCCTGGAAGGCAGCCGCGACGTGGTCCAGCTGCATTTCGGCGGCGGTACGCCGACATTCCTCAGCAACGATGAAATGCGCCGGCTGATGGATATCATCCGCAAGCATTTCCGCCTGCTGCCCGGCGGTGAATACTCGATCGAAGTCGACCCACGCAAGGTCGATCGCGAAACCGTGAAGCTGCTCGGCGAATTGGGCTTCAACCGCATGAGCGTCGGCGTCCAGGATTTTTCGCCCGAAGTTCAGGTCGCCGTGAACCGCGTGCAAAGTCTCGAAGAAACCAAGCTGGTGATCGATTCGGCGCGCGAGTTCGGTTTCAAGGGCATCTCGGTCGATCTGATCTACGGCCTGCCCAAGCAAAATGTGATCAGCTTCAACCATACGCTGGACGAGGTTCTCAAGCTCGATCCGGACCGCCTGTCGATCTACAACTATGCGCACCTGCCGAGCCTGGCCAAGCCGCAGCGGCGCATCAACGAAGCCGATCTGCCGTCGCCCGATGCGCGCCTGCAGATCCTGCAGCTGGCGATTCGCCGCCTGACCGAGGCGGGATACGTTTTCATCGGCATGGACCACTTCGCCAAACCGAACGACGAACTTGCCGTGGCCCAGCGCCAGGGCCGCCTGCATCGCAATTTTCAGGGTTACTCGACCCATGCCGAAGCCGACCTGATGGCCTTCGGCGTGTCCGCGATCGGCAAGGTCGGGCCGAGTTATTGCCAGAATGTGCGCACGCTCGACGAGTATTACGACAGCCTCGACCAGGGCGTGCTGCCGATTTTCCGCGGCATCGAGCTCAACGCCGACGACCTCTTGCGCCGCAGCATCATCCAGGCGCTGATGTGCCACTTCGAGCTTTCGATCGAATCCATCGAAATCGCCCACCTGATCGACTTCAAGTCGTATTTCGCCGAAGAACTGGCGGACCTGCGCGAAATGGAAAAGGGCGGCCTGCTCACCATCGACGACCAGTGGATCAGCGTCCAGCCGCGCGGCCGCCTGCTGGTACGCGGCATCGCCATGGCTTTCGACCGCTATCTGCGCACCGACCGCGAACGCGTCCGCTATTCCAAAGTCATTTGACGCCGGATGACACCTCGCGGTGCCTGACAGCGGTTTTCTCGCAGTCTTTCTGATCGGCCTGCTGGGTGGGGTGCACTGCGCCGGCATGTGCGGCGGCATCGTTTCCGCGCTGACGCTGCAAATACCGGACAAGCCAGGCGCTGCGGGTCCGGCATGGACCATCCACCTCGCCTACAACCTCGGCCGCATCGGCAGCTATGCCATCGCCGGCGCCATGATGGGTGCGCTGGGCAGTCTCGGTCTGCTGCTCAACAACGCCTTGCCGGTGCAGTTGACGCTGTATGTCGCCGCCAACCTGATGATGATCGCGCTCGGTCTTTATCTGACCGGCATCACGGGCGCGCTGGCCTTCACCGAACGTGCCGGGCAGTGGCTGTGGCGCAGGGTACAGCCGGCGACCAAACGCTTCCTGCCGGTGCGCGGTCCGGCGCAGGCCTTCCCGCTAGGCCTGCTCTGGGGCTGGCTGCCCTGCGGCCTGGTCTATAGCGTGCTGGCGATGGCCCTGCTGAGCGGCAGCGCAGTGCGCGGCGCGGCGGCGCTGCTGGCCTTCGGCCTGGGAACCCTGCCCAACCTGATGCTCGCCGGACTCTTGCTGACGCGCTTTCGCAGCGTGATCCAGGGACGTGCGCTGCGACTCGGCTCCGGCATGCTGGTGCTGGGTTTCGGCGTGTATGGACTGATCAATGCGGCGACCCTGGGCGGCAAGCTCTGGCAGGGGGTCGTCGGCCAGGTTTGAAGAGTTGGCGCTGATGCTGCGGCGAATGAAGCGTCCCGTTCCCGGCAGCGGAAAGAATTCAGGGTGTCAGCGCCATGCGGATGATGGGGCAGGGCATTTCCTGGCCGCCGCATTCGCATTCATGGACCAGGTGGCGCAAGGCATCGGCCACCTTTGCCAGTTGTTCGATGCGGGTTTCGATGCTGCGTATCTTCTCGCTGGCCAGGCTGCGTGCCAGGCGATGGTCGCGCGTGTCGTTGAGCGTCATCAGCTCGGCGATTTCCTCCAGCGTGAAGCCGACGCCCTGGGCGCGCTTGATGAAGTTCAGGCGTTCCAGGTGCAGCGTGTCGTAGCGGCGATAGCCGGAGACGGCGGGCGGCTCGGCGAGCAGGCCGCGGCGCTGGTAGTAGCGCACCGTCTCGACGCCGACCCCGGCGTCTTTCGCCAGTTTGCCGATCGTGAAAGTTTGTTCTGAAATTTTCATTGAAAACCTCTTGACTCCGTACCTAGGTACGGAGTTTAGACTTGCTGCCAAGGAACTTCCAGCCGCACCTGCGGCCTGATTGGAGAGATGGCGATGAACGCAGCCACTGACAAAGAAATTCAGGCGCTCGAACTGCCCCTGTCAGGCATGACCTGTGCCGCCTGCGCCATGCGCATCGAGAAGCAGCTGAACAAGCTGCCGGGCGTCGAAGCAACGGTTAACTTCGCCACGGAGCGGGCCACCGTGCGCTACTCAATGGCCGACACCACCGCGGCGAAGCTGGTCGAGACCATACGCAAGACCGGCTTCGAGGTGCCGCCGGCGACCGTCGAACTGGCCATCGGCGGCATGACCTGCGCGGCCTGCGCGGCGCGCATCGAGAAGCAGTTGAACAAGCTGCCGGGGGTCGAGGCGACGGTGAATTTCGCGAGCGAAAAGGCTCATGTGCGCTATGTGCCGGGCCTGGCCGATGCCGGGCGGCTGGTCGCGGCGGTGGTCAAGACCGGATACACGGCGACCGTCTCCGACAACGACACGCGCGCCGAGGAGAAGGCGCGCAAGCTCGCCGTGTATCACGCGGAACTGCGCCGCTTCTGGATTTCCGCCGCGCTGACCCTGCCGCTGGTGGCGCAGATGGTATTCATGTTCGGTTCCGGCGCTCATGAGGACGTGCTGCCGCGCTGGCTGCAGTTGCTGTTGGCGACCCCGGTGCAGTTCTGGATCGGCTGGCGCTTCTACGTCGGCGGTTTCAACGCCATACGCGGCGGCGCCGGCAACATGGACGTGCTGGTCGCCCTGGGCACGACCATGGCCTGGGCCTACAGCGTCGTCGTCACCGTGGCCGGGTTGCAGCACCAGCATGTGTATTTCGAGGCCTCGGCGACGGTCATCACGCTGGTGCTGCTGGGCAAGATTCTCGAAGCGCGGGCCAAGGCCAAGACCTCGGCCGCGATCGAGGCGCTGGCCAAGCTGCAGCCGCAGACGGCGCGCATCGAGCGCCGCAGTGGCCTGACTGTCGAGCTGGTCGATGTCGCGGTGGCGACGCTGATTCCGGGCGACGTTTTCGTGGTTCGTTCCGGCGAAGCGATGCCGGTCGATGGCGAGGTGATCGAAGGCGCATCCTCGGCCAACGAAGCCATGCTGACCGGCGAGAGCCTGCCGGTGACCAAGGCCGCGGGCGACCGCGTGTTCGCCGCGACGATCAATGGCGACGGCCTGCTGCGCTGCCGTGCCACGGGCGTCGGCAGCCACACGCTGCTGGCCGGCATCATCCGCCTGGTGGAGGAAGCGCAGGGCTCCAAGGCCCCGGTGCAGCGTCTGGCCGACAAGGTATCGGCGATCTTCGTGCCGGTCGTGGTGGTCATCGCGCTGCTGACCTTCGTCGGCTGGTGGGCGCTGGCCGGCGACTTCACCCAGGCGCTGGTGAATGCCGTGGCGGTGCTGGTGATTGCCTGCCCCTGCGCGCTGGGCCTGGCGACGCCGACCGCGATCATGGTCGGCACCGGACAGGGTGCTCGGGCGGGGG
This sequence comes from Rhodocyclales bacterium, assembly GCA_016192435.1. Lineage (GTDB taxonomy): Bacteria > Pseudomonadota > Gammaproteobacteria > Burkholderiales > Rhodocyclaceae > Sulfuritalea. The sequence continues at coordinate 31,961 of JACPUD010000025.1, forward strand.
TGCTGATCCGCAATGCGGTGGCGCTGGAGCTGGCGGAAAAGCTGCAGGTGCTGGTGGTGGACAAGACCGGCACGCTGACCGAGGGACGGCCGGTGGTGACCGACTTGGTGAACGTTGGCGCCGGCGCGCTTTGCGTGCCTGGGATTCCGCCTCGCGGGCAGGCAACGGCGGCTCTGCTGCAACTCGCGGCGAGCCTCGAACAGGGCTCGACGCATCCGCTGGCCGCGGCGATCGTGGCGCGGGCCAAGGCGGATGGACTGTCTCTGGCGATGCCGCAGAACGTGGTGACGACTGCAGGCCGGGGCCTGCAGGGCGAAGTCGATGGCCGTCGCGTGCAGCTCGGCTCCGTGACCTGGATCAAGGAGCAGGGCCGGTCGGCGCCCGAGGCCGAGGCGCTGGCGCAGGGCGGCCGCAGCGTCGTCGCGGTGGTGGCCGACGATGTCCTGCTCGGCTACATCGGCATCGCCGATCCGCTGCGTGCCACCTCGCGCGCCGCGGTGGCGCGCCTGAATCGCCTCGGCATCGAGGTGGTGATGTTGACCGGCGACAATGCCGGCACGGCCAGTGCGGTTGCGCGGGAAGCCGGCATTACCCGCTTCGAAGCCGAGGTGCTGCCCGGCGACAAGGCGGCGACTGTCAACAAATTCAAGGGCGCCGGGCGCCTGGTCGGCATGGCCGGCGACGGCATCAACGATGCGCCGGCGCTGGCCGCGGCGGACGTCAGCTTCGCCATGGCGGCGGGTTCCGACGTCGCGATGCAGGCGGCCGACGTGACGCTGATGCGCGATGACTTAAGCAGTGTGGCCGACGCGATTTCGCTGTCGCGCGCGACGCTGGCGAAGATCCGGCAAAATCTCTTTTTCGCCTTCATCTACAACGTGCTCGGCATACCGCTGGCGGCGCTGGGCATGTTGAATCCGGTCATCGCCGGCGCGGCGATGGCGGCAAGCTCGGTGTCGGTGGTGAGCAATTCCCTGCTGTTGCGCCGGTGGCAATCAAACAAGGACTGATATGGAAACGACGACAATCAAGGTGGAAGGCATGTCCTGCGGCGGCTGCGTGAAAAGCGTGACCGGCGTGTTGACTGCGCTCGACGGCGTGGCGAAGGCCGAGGTTTCGCTGGAGCAGAAGCAGGCGGTGGTGGAGTTCGACGCGGCCAAAGTCACACGCGACCAGCTCAAGGTCGTTATCGAAGACGCGGGCTTCGACGCGAGCTGATCCCGGCGGGAAATGCCTCGCCCGCGACCGCTTGCGGCGCGGGTGTTCGAAAGTTGGCGCTGGCGGCACGGCGGCGAAGCTGCCGCCGTGCCGCGGGGGCTTGCTTGCGCCGGCGCCGCGGGCCGCGCAATGCCGCGCGCATCACCGCCGGGATCAGGCGAGGTCGAAGCGATCGAGGTTCATCACCTTGTTCCAGGCCGAGACGAAGTCACGCACGAATTTCTCTTTCGCGTCGTCCTGCGCATAGACCTCGGCCACTGCCCTCAGTTGCGAGTTCGAGCCGAAGACGAGATCGACGCGCGTCGCCGACCATCGGGGCCTGCCGGTGACGCGGTCTCGGCCCTCGAACACGTCCCCGGCCGTGGAGCTTGGCGCCCACACCGTGCCCATATCGAGCAGGTTCACGAAGAAGTCGTTGCTCAGCACGCCGGGATGCTGGGTGAACACGCCGTGGTTGCCCTGGCTGATGCCGAGCGTGCGCAGACCGCCGATCAGCACCGTCATCTCGGGCGCGGTCAGCGTCAGCAGTTGCGCCTTGTCGAGCAGCCTTTCCTCGGCCGGCACACCGGACGCCTTGAGGTAGTTGCGGAAGCCGTCGGCGACGGGTTCGAGCACCGCGAATGAAACAACGTCGGTCTGCTCCTGCGACGCATCGGTACGGCCCGGCATGAAGGGCACCTCGACGGCGTGGCCGGCGGCCTGGGCGGCCGCTTCTACGGCGGCGCAGCCGCCCAGCACGATCAGGTCGGCAAGCGAGACCTTTTTGGTGAATGCCTTCCGCACGCCTTCGAGCGCGGCCAGCACTCTGGCCAGTTGCGCGGGCTGGTTGGCTTCCCAATTCTTCTGCGGCGCGAGGCGAATGCGTGCGCCGTTGGCGCCGCCGCGCTTGTCCGAACCGCGGAAGGTGGCGGCGGAGGCCCAGGCGGTCGACACCAGTTCGGTGACCGACAGGCCGCTGGCGAGGATCTTCGCTTTCAGCTCGGCGATGTCCCTGGCGTCGATCAGCGGATGGTCGACGGCGGGCACCGGATCCTGCCAGACCAGCACTTCGGCCGGCACTTCGGGGCCGAGGTAGCGCGAGCGCGGGCCCAGGTCGCGGTGGGTCAGCTTGAACCAGGCGCGGGCGAAGGCGTCGGCGAAGGCCTGCGGATCCTTGTGGAAGCGGCGCGAGATGGGGCCGTAGATCGGGTCCATACGCAGCGCGAGGTCGGCCGTGGTCATGATGGTCGTGACCTTCTGCGCCGGGTCGTGCGCGGCCGGCGCGAGGTCCTTGTCGGCAACATTCGCCGGCACCCACTGCCAGGCGCCGGACCGGCTCTTCACCAGATTCCAGTCGTAGCCGAACAGCATGTCGAAATAACCGTTGTCCCATTGCGTGGGGTTCGGCGTCCAGGCGCCCTCGATGCCGCTGCTGGTGGTGTCGCCGCCGCAGCCGGAGCCCAAGGCATTCTTCCAGCCCAGGCCCATCTGTTCGAGCGGCGCGGCTTCGGGCTCGGGGCCGACCAGCTTCGGGTCGCCCGCGCCATGGCATTTGCCGAAGGTGTGGCCGCCGGCGACCAGCGCCACGGTTTCCTCGTCGTCCATCGCCATGCGGCGGAAGGTCTCGCGGATGTCGCGGCCGGAGGCGAGCGCGTCGGGTTGGCCGTTGGGGCCTTCGGGGTTCACGTAGATCAGGCCCATTTGCACGGCAGCCAGCGGGTTTTCGAGCTCGCGCTGGCCGTCTTGGCGTTCATGGCGCCTGTCGCCCAGCCACTCGGCTTCGCCACCCCAATAGACGTCCTCTTCCGGTTCCCAGATGTCATCGCGACCGCCGCCGAAGCCGAAGGTCTTGAAGCCCATCGATTCCAGCGCCACGTTGCCGGCCAGGATGATGAGGTCGGCCCAGGAGATCCTGTTGCCGTACTTCTGCTTGATCGGCCACAGCAGGCGGCGCGCCTTGTCGAGGTTGACGTTGTCGGGCCAGCTATTGAGCGGCGCGAAACGCTGGTTGCCGTGACCCGCGCCGCCGCGCCCGTCGGCGATGCGATAGGTGCCGGCGCTGTGCCAGGCCATGCGGATGAACAGGCCGCCGTAGTGGCCCCAGTCGGCCGGCCACCAGTCCTGCGAGTCGGTCATCAGCGCGGTGAGGTCCTTTTTCACTGCCGCCAGATCGAGCTTCTTGAACTCCTCGGCATAGTTGAACTTCTCGCCCAGGGGGTTCGATTTCGCAGAATGCTGGTGCAGGATCTTGAGGTTCAGCTGCTTCGGCCACCAGTCGGCGTTGGACTGGTCGGCGGCCGTGGTTCGCGCTCCGTGTTGCGCGGTGAACGGGCACTTGCTTTCCTTGCTCATGGCTTGTTCTCCTTATTCCTCCAACAGGCTGCGCAGCATCCAGGCGGTCTTTTAGCTCCGGCCGCCGCTGCGCGGCTTGACCTGCAAACATCGCAGGTCCGCCTTCACTGCAAGACCGCGGTCTTTCGCTGCACGGCATCTTATTCTTCCAACAGACTGCGCAACATCCAGGCGGTCTTTTCATGCACTTCGATGCGCTGGGTCAGCAGGTCGGCGCTGGGCTGGTCCTTGGCTTTTTCCACCAGCGGGAACAGCTTTCTCGCGGTGCGCGCCGTGGCTTCCTGCGCGGCGACGAGATGGCGCACCATGTCCAGGGCGCGGGGCACACCCTCGACTTCCTTGATGGTCGCCAGCTTGACGAACTCCTTGTAGGTGCCCGGTGCCGGGTGGCCCAGGGCGCGGATGCGTTCGGCGATCAGGTCGAGCGCGTTCCACTGCTCGGTGTACTGGCCCATGAACATCAGGTGCAGGGTGTTGAACATCGGCCCGGTGACGTTCCAGTGGAAGTTGTGCGTCATCAGGTAGAGCGTGTAGCTGTCGGCCAGCAGGCCGGAAAGGCCCTGTGCAATGGCAGCACGGTTCTTGTCCGAGATGCCGATGTCGAGTTTGGGGGTGGATTTGGCTTTCATGGCAGTTTCTCCTTTCATGACATCGTAAAGTTTATACGCTGGCCGCGGCCGCGGTCTGTCCTGGATCAAGCGCCGGCGCCGGGCTGCGGATCAGGTGGTCGAAGGCCGAGAGGCTGGCCTTGGCGCCCTCGCCCATGGCGATGATGATCTGCTTGTAGGGCACGGTGGTCGCATCGCCGGCGGCGAAGATGCCGGGCACCGAGGTTTCGCCGCGCGCGTCGATTTCGATTTCGCCGCGCGGCGAGAGATTGATGGTGCCTTTTAGCCAGTCGGTGTTTGGCAACAAACCGATCTGGACGAAGATGCCTTCCAGTTCGATGCGCCGGGTTTCGCCGCCGACGCGGTCCTTGTAAGCGATGGCGGTCACCTTCTGGCTGTCGCCGATCACCTCGGTGGTCTGCGCATTCACATGCACCGTCACATTGGGCAGGCTCTTCAGCTTGGCTTGCAACACCGCATCGGCGCGCAGCCGGCTGTCGAATTCGAGCAGCGTGACATGGCCGACGATGCCGGCGAGGTCGATCGCCGCTTCGACGCCGGAATTGCCGCCGCCGATCACGGCCACGCGCTTGCCCTTGAACAGCGGGCCGTCGCAGTGCGGGCAGAAGCAGACGCCCTTGCCCTTGTAGTCCTTTTCGCCGGGCACGTTCATCTCGCGCCAGCGCGCGCCGGTGGCGAGGATCACGGTCTTCGCCTTGAGCGTGGCGCCGCTGGCGAGTTTGACCTCATGCATTCCCGCGCCGGGCACCAGCGCCGCCGCACGCTGCAGATTCATGATGTCGACCTCGTATTCCTTGACGTGCTGTTCCAGCGCCATGGCCAGCTTCGGGCCTTCGGTGCGCTGCACCGAAATGAAGTTTTCGATGGCCATGGTGTCGAGCACCTGGCCGCCGAAGCGCTCGGCCACGACGCCGGTGCGGATGCCCTTGCGCGCCGCGTAAATCGCTGCAGCCGAACCGGCCGGGCCGCCGCCGACCACTAGTACGTCGTAGGCGTCTTTCGCGTTCAGCTTTTCGGCGTCGCGGGCCGAGGCGCCGGTATCCACCTTCGCGAGGATTTCCTCGATGGTCATGCGGCCCTGGCCGAAGGGCTCGTCGTTGAGAAAGACCGAGGGCACGGCCATGATCTGGCGTGCACTCACTTCGTCCTGGTACAGCGCGCCGTCGATCATCACGCTTTCTATGCCGGGGTTCAACACGGCCATCAGGTTGAGCGCCTGGACCACGTCCGGGCAGTTGTGGCAGGACAGCGAGATGTAGGTTTCGAAGCGCATGCTTCCCGCGCTTTTGCCACCAATGCCCTTGATCTGTTCGATCACCGCGGCATCGACCTTGGGCGGATGGCCGCCGGTCTGCAACAGGGCCAGCACCAGCGAGGTGAACTCGTGGCCCATCGGGATGCCGGCGAAACGGATGCGCGCCGGCTCGCCGGGGCGGCCGACCGAAAACGAGGGCTTGCGCGCATCGTTGCCGTCATCGCGAATGCTGACCTTGGGCGACAGCTCCGCAATGTCGGCGATCAACTCGCGCATCTGGCGCGCGGCATCGCTGGCGTCGAGCGAGGCGACGAGTTCAATCGGGGCCTGGAGCTTTTCGAGGTAGGCCGCGAGCTGGGTCTTGATGGCGGTGTCGAGCATGTCGTTCTCCTGGTATGGATTGCACTGGGAAGGCCCGCCTCGTGGGTGGCCTTGCCGCTGCAATCCCGGCCCCGGCGGGGGTACGTATGGCCGGGGCGGGAAGCTTGGGATTAAGGGCTTAGATTTTTCCGACCAGGTCGAGCGAGGGCGCCAGGGTGGCTTCGCCTTCCTTCCACTTGGCCGGGCAGACTTCGCCCGGATGGCTGGCGACGTACTGCGCGGCCTGCACTTTGCGCAGCAGTTCGGTGGCGTCGCGGCCGATGCCGCCGGCGTTGATCTCGATGATCTGGATCTTGCCCTGCGGGTCCATGACGAAGGTACCGCGCTCGGCCAGGCCGGCTTCCTCGATCATCACGCCGAAGTTGCGGGTGATGGCGCCGGTCGGATCGCCGATCATCGGGTACTTGATCTTGGCTATGGTCTCCGACGAGTCGTGCCAGGCCTTGTGCGTGAAATGGGTGTCGGTCGACACGGCGTAGATCTCGACGCCGAGCGACTTGAAGGTCGCGTAATGGTCGGCCAGGTCGCCCAGCTCGGTCGGGCAGACGAAGGTGAAGTCGGCCGGGTAGAAGAACACCACCGACCACTTGCCCTTGAGGTCGTCCTGGGTGACAGAGACGAACTTGCCGTTGTGGAAGGCGGTGGCCTTGAAGGGGAGGATTTCGGTGTTGATCAGGCTGGCGTTCATGGTGTGGCTCCTTGGGGTGGTTGAGAGTTGTGCTGCGATGGAGTGAATATTAAGCAAGGCTATCGATAGCGTCTAATTGATTGTTGTCATCGATGTAATAGCCATGA
>JACPUD010000055.1 GCA_016192435.1 Rhodocyclales bacterium
CGCATCGGTGATGCCGGCGAGCCCGGCGGCATTCGACAGATCGGTGGTGGTTCCGGCCTGATTCGGATAGCCATTACCGATGAAAATGATGAAATTCTTGGCGCAGCCGTCGTTGGCGGTGCTGGGCGGCAAGTAAGTGGTAGAGGTGGAGGTGGCCAGCGAATTTCCCGCCAGGGCGCCGGCCGGCTGCTTGGTGGTATTGACGGTGCTGCCGGTGTAATCGCGCAGGTCGAGCGAGCTGCCGCTGGGCAGGTCGGTGGTGCCGAAGCGGGCGAAGCCGTTGAAGTAGCGATAGGCCGCATTCATCATGCTGTCATAGACGATGGACGAGGTATTGACCTTGTCGTCGTTGTCGCCGTCGCCGCCGAAGTTGGTGACCATGGTGTTGAGCATGCTGGTGAAGGCGGTCTTGTTGGTGCCGCTCATCTCGCGCACGGCGAAGCGCACATAGCCGCCGTTGGAGCCCGCCGCCATCAGCAGCCCGACATTGATGTTGTCGCCCAGGGTGGAGATGATTTCCGACATCGCCTGCAATTCGGCTTCGCCCTGCTTGGTGCCGGAAGGAAGCCAGCCCTGGTTGGCTGCGGCCCAGTTGGTCGAGTTATCGAGCACGATCAGCACATTGGCCTGGGAACCGGTGGCGGCTTCGCCGCCGACATAGAGATCGATGTCTTCGGCCAGCGAGGGGGTCATCGTCCCGAGACTGACGGCGGCAGCCACGGCGATGACGCTGTGGCGCAGGGATTGGGGAATGTTCACGATTTAACCTCCGACTTCATGAGCAACGATAGGAAGAATCGTTGGAGTACACGGTCGCCGCGCCGTTGTCCATGCGGATGCCGGTGCCCTGGGTGATCGCGACATTGGCGCCGAACCAGCCTTCCCTGACAGTGGCGGTGATCTCCCAGACCGTGGTGGAACAGGCGGATACCGGGTTGGAAATCGTGTCGTAGCATTTCAGGTCTTCGCTGTTGCCGATATCCAGCACGGTGTTCATGATCGGCGTCACTTGGCGGATACAGGGGCGGGCCACCGCGACGTTGTAGGTTTTCCCGGCATCCACCGCGACGGTCCAGTCGCGCTCGGTGCCGGCGACGTCGTCGGTGAAGTTGCTGCTCATCACCTGGTCCAGGGCGTGCTGGGCCGCGCCCATGGCCTCGCTGCGCATCTGCATGTTGTTGATGGTGCGCAAATTCACGGTGCCCATCTTGATCGCCGACAGCGCCAGCAAGGTCATCACCATCAGCATGAACAGGCTCAGCAGCAGCACCGAGCCGCGCTCTGCGGCACGCCGCGACGCCATCCGGATTGGAATTGATTTCATGGCACCACATCCTCCCTGCGTCCGGCCATGTTGACTACCTTGATGGTTGATCCCGAGGACTTGTAGCGGTAGCTGCTGCCGTTCGTACCCCGGGCATTCAAGGTCGCGGCCGGCACCGAGATCGAACCGAGCACGAATTCCTTGTTGTTCGTATAGGCATTGGTCACCTCCGGGTCGCGCACGATCACCCACAGTTTGATCGACATGACATCCTGCCAGTTGGTGGCGCCGCCCCAGGGATCGGTCAAGGCCGTGCCGGTGGTCGACCCGTTCGGCATCAGGCGCTCCGGATCGGTGGTCGCACGGCCATAGGCATCGACCGAACCTTCGATCAGCGCATAGGGGGTCCAGGAGACGCCGCCATCGGAAACCGTGCCGCTGGTGTGCGTCGGCGCGGCGATGCCGGTGGTGCCGCCCGCCGCCGTCACATACAGGCGATCGAGATTCCGGCGTCCGGCACCGGCCAGGACCACGGTGTTCGCCGTCCATTGGTAACCCGAGGGATCAATGCCGTATTCCAGGTGCAGATCCATCACGTGCGGTGCGATGGTGACCGGCGTGGTGCCGCCGGCGCTGGTGTCGATCATTTTCAGGGTCGGAATGCCGTCGCCGGACTCGTTTTCCGATGCGACGTAGTAGATGCGGGTGATCAGTTCCCAGACCGGGGCGCGGTCGGCGGCAAGCGCGGAACAACCCAGGCGCCGCAATCCGGTGGGCGAGGTGCTGCCGGTAGTCACCGTGAAATCGTTGGTGCCGATTTCGGTTTCGCAGGCGGACACCTGCAGGTAGGTCTTGGCCGCACTGAGCGTGCCGGCGATCGCGTCCGCCGTCACGGCCGTCGTCTTGGCGCGGCGGATCACCAGGATGTCGGTGCCCGCCTGATAGTTCGGCAGGCAACTGGTGATACCGCTATCGATGGTCTGGGTGGCGCCGCCATCGTCGTGTGCTTCGAATCCCAGGATCGGCACCGGTATCCTGACGGTGCCGGTGCCCAGATTGGTCCAGCCCTGGGTCAGGGCCGCGGCGGTGCATCCGCTACCTGCATCTTCCAGGGCCGACACGGCTTGCCATTGCACCGAATTCCAGCGTCCCGCCGGGGTGTAGTTGCCCCAGAACCCCGCCAACCGGATGTCCTCGGCCATGGTCTCGATCGAGAAGCGCGCATTCTCGATCTTCTGGCCTTCGCGATCCACCTGCTGGCGGGTGGTTACGGTCGAGGCGAACAGTCCCGCCAGCGCCGACAGCAGCACCATGGCAATACCCATCGCCACCAGCACTTCGGCGAGCGTGAAGCCGGCCTGTGCATCCGGATGAAAGTTGGCGCTGGCGACCCGGCGCCGCCGGCCAGCCTGTCCGCTGTTCGATTTACCCATGATGCTCATCGTTTCACCCACTGAGATCCGCCACCCAGATGCGCCGGCTGATTCCGCGCCGCCCCGTGGTGATCGCCGTGTCGCCACAAGTCAGGTCGGAGGCCACGGCGCCCGTGGCGTCGCGGCCCTGCCAGACGACATTGATTTCATAGACGCTGGTGGCCTGCAGGAACACACAACCGCGGGCACCGGCCAGGCCGCCGACCTTGGATGCGCTGCCGGTGGTTTCGCCGATGCCCTTGAGCGCCAGGTCCCATTCGCAGATGTCGCTTTCGGCCACCGAGTTCTTCGTGCCGCCCTGTGCCGTGGTCTTGCAGCACTCGGCCTGATCGGCGAGATCGGACGGGTTGCCGGTCACACAGGAGTTCGTGTAGGCGGTGCCGAACACGATCTTGCTGCCGCCGCTGCGCTGATCGTAGGTGGCGCTGCCGGCAGGCGCCTTGAGCTGGGCCAGGTTGGATTCCATGCGATCGGCCATTTCGTTGACCAGCATCAGCGCCTGTCCCCGCGAGGCGGATTCGACCTCGGCGGTCAGCGCACGGGCCTGCAATCCGACCAGGCCCAGCAGTCCGACCGCGATCACGAACATGGTGATCAGCACCTCGAGCAGCGAATAGCCGCGATGCGTCGCTGGCATGGTTGTGCGCTTCATGTACAGGCCCCCACCTTGGTGCTGGCATTGCCCGCCGTGTCGATCGTCACGCAGCGGGTCAGCAGGTTGCTCGTGTCGTCGTTATCCACCCTGATCTTGACCGCGCTGCCGGAACTCAGGCGTCCGGTGCGGCCGAAGGTGATGACGCAGGGTGTGGCGCTGCACGAAAACACGGTGTAGGTGACGTTCGCCGTCGCGGCATTGACGCGCATCACGTCGCCCCCCGGGGCGCTGACGCTGCAAGCCGAACTGCTGGTGAAGACGATGCACCAGCCATTGTTGTAGTTGCCGCTCTGCGCCACGATGGAAATCGATGCGCCCGCCGTAGTTCCGTACTTGACGGCCTCGCTGCGCGCCTGCATGACCGTCGTCACCAGGTCGAAGGTGGCGCTTTTCATCTTCTGCGTATCCATCAAGGAGCGCAGGCCGGGCATGCCGATGGCCAGCAAAATGCCCATGATGGCGGTCACCACCAGCACTTCGATCAGTGTGAAGCCGGTGCAAGCTTGCCGTCGCGGCATCTGCGCGACAGTGACGGAGGTCGTGGCGTTCATGGCCGCATCACCATTGCGCCAGCGGCATGCGCAGGCCGAACTGATTGACATACAGCGTGGCCTCGCCGGCCTGAATCGTGCCGCTGCGCGCGATTGCCGTCGCCTGATAGGTCGGCATGCTGGCGAGATTGACGTTGGTGGCCGTCGTCGTCGGCGCGCAGATCGCAAAGTTGTAGGCTGCCAAGGCCTCCTGCGGCAACGTGACCCCCAGCGCCGAAAACATCGTCGTCGAGTTTGCCGTGCAGTCGGCGGTCGGCAAAGTGCCCGGATCCGCAGGGCAGGCGGCAGTGCAATTGAGGAAATAGCCGCGATTCTGTACGACGTACTGCTCCTGGCGACTGGCAATCTCCATCAGCACAGCCTTGGCGGCTGCCTTGTTGGAGCGGATCAGGTACTGGTTGTACTGCGGAATGGCGATCGCGACGAGAATGCCGACGATCGCCACAACGACAATCAGTTCGACCAGGCTAAAACCGGATGAGAACCTATTTCGCATTTGAGCAATCTTCAATTCGGCGGATGACATTCTTATTGTGCTGTAGTTATGCAACTATAACGAGAGCAATGCTTAGTGACATCCTGACAATATGCAACTAGTAACACAATCAGGAATCGCCGAATCGCCATAAGGTAAACCTGATGCAAGCACTAAGCGAGCCGCATGCGCGCGGGAAAGTCGAACGCGACCAATTCAAGAGGGCCGCCGCGTCATTTCGAGCCTCGCCTTCGCCTTGCACGGCTTGAATCGATTTTGTGTAGCCGTGCAACTACCTCAGTGTCACAGAAAAATCTGCGATTGTCGTTGCCAAACATGATTAACGCGTCAAGCGTCCTGGAGCAAGATGCATTCTTGCCATACCGAGCGGATTTCAGATGATCTGGTCCAAGAACCTTGCGCTTGACCTGGCGCCGATCCAGGTCGTGACTGCCGCAAGTGCCAAGGCGAGGCAGTCCGCGCCCGGCCGCGGGTCGGCCCTCGACCGCGGTGGGCCGCTGGTCGCCGCGCACTGCCGGATGCTGCCGCTACGGCCTGGATGTTGATGTTCAGCCGCCGGCAAACCATTCACAGTCGCCTGATGCTGGCGTACAAGCTCCTGCTCGGCAGCTTGTTGCTGGTGGTCGGGCTTGGCGGATTGTTCTATATTTTTGTTGCCGAGCGCGCGGAGGTTCGCGAATCGGCCCACGCGGCGGCCGGCATACTGGCCAGCCAGAGTTCGGCTGCGCTGATGTTCGGCGATAGCCAGGTGCTGCAGGAGAACCTGGAATCGCTGAAGGGTCTGGAGGGTTTGCATTGGGCGGCCATCGTACCGACCGCCATCGACCTACCGCTCCCGGCAATACGCTTAGGCGCTGCCCCGGTGGATCTGCCGGGTGTTTTAGCCGGCCTTGCCGACCGGCGGGAACGCATGGACCTCTTCAGTCTGATCGTGCGCGCGCCGATTTCGCACCAGGGCATCGAGCGCGGCCAGTTGCTGCTGGCTATGGATCTGCGCTTCGAGGTGTTCGAATTCGTCAGAATCTGCGTCGCCGCCGTGGCATTGCTGGTCGCTGCCTTCCTGCTGGGGCAGGTGGTGTTTCGCCGTATCGTGCGATCGATAGTCGCGCCGCTGGATGACCTGATCCGGGCCACCACCTCGATTGCGCAGCAAGCCAGCCGCAACGTCCGGCTTGAGGAGGTGCGGCAATCGACGGTCGAATTCACCGACGAAGTCGGGCAGTTGGCCGACGCTTTCGATCTGATGCTCGACGCCATAATTCGCCACGATCGGCTGGAGCGCGATCATGCGCAGCAACTGGAACAGACGGTCGAAAATCTGCGCTCGCTGTCGGCACGCATGCGCGCCGTACGCGAGGAGGAGCGCACCCGGATCTCGCACGAGATTCACGACGAACTCGGCCAGCGCCTGACGGCGCTCAAGTTCGCGATAGCCCGACTGGATGCCGGCAAAGCGGGTAACGGCATCGCGGCCCAGGTTGATGAATTGATCAAGGTGGTGCGCAGCATCTCGTGGGATCTGCGCCCGAGCCTGCTCGATTCGCTCGGATTGGTCGCGGCAATCGAGTGGCAGGCCCAGGACTTTTCCCGCCGCATGGGAATCCGTTGCGGTGTCGATCTGCCGGACGAAGCAATCGACATTGCGCCCGAAATGGCGACCGACCTGTTCCGCGTTTGCCAGGAATTGCTGACCAATGTGTCGCGTCACGCCCACGCCAGCCGCGTCGATATAATTCTTGAGACGACCGACGAAGCAATTCACCTGGAAGTCAAGGATAATGGCTGCGGCATGCAGGCGCGCGACCAGAATCGTCCGGCGCTGGGTCTCCTGGGCATACGCGAACGGGTGGAAAGCTGGGGTGGACGCCTCGACATCGAACCCGCCAACGGTACTGCAAGCCCGAGCGGCACGCGCATTCACATCATGATTCCCCGCGGCCGCAGCGGCGCGCCGATATCTACGGAGCAAGCACCATGAAGATCCTGCTGGTCGATGACCATCCTGTCGTACGGCAGGGAATCCGCCTCATGCTGATGACCGACCCCGATCTGGAAATTTGCGCCGAAGCCGTCAATGCAGCGGCGGCGATCGATCTGCTGCGCAAGACCGAATTAAGCATCGACCTGGTGATCCTCGACCTGAATCTTCCGGATCAGAACGGCCTGGTGGTGCTGCAGGAGTCCGTCCGGCGCAGACCCGAGGTGCCGGTGCTGATCATGAGCATCCAGCCTGAGGAACACATGGCAGTACGCGCATTGAAACTCGGCGCCAGCGGCTACCTGAGCAAGGAAGCCGCCCCGGAAGAACTGCTCAAGGCCGTCGCCACCCTGCGCCGCGGCAAGAAATACATCAGCGCCTCGCTGGCTGAATGGCTGGCGCTGGATGTCAGCGGCCGCCGCGAGGTTCTGCCGCACGAACGGCTTTCCGATCGCGAGTACCAGGTGCTGTGCCTGCTGGCCGCCGGCAAATCGGTCTCCGAGATCGCCGAAGGACTTTCGCGCAGCCCGAACACCATCAGCACCTACCGCGCCCGCATTTTGCACAAGATGGGCATAGACACCAATGCCGGCCTGACGCAGTACGCCATCCAGCACCAGATCATCAGGTAGGTGCTTGACGAAGCCGGCCGCCTCAAGCATCGGCGGGCGCGGAAGGGCGTGGTGCAAGACCAGCCACCATGTCATGCCCTGCGCGCAAATCCGGCCGCGCCAGGAATGATGCTGTTCGGCACCGCATCAAGACGACGGCAGGCTTCTGCTATTTCTGCTTGCTATCCAGTGCTCGCGTCAGGAGTTCGATCTCGTCTTCGATCGCAAGCAATTCCTCATTCATTCCCTTGGCGCCTTCTTCGATCTTTTTCCGACGTTTTTGAGCTTCGGCAATCTCGGCCTTGATCTTCGACTGCAGGGCCAGGTCCATCTTCTTTTCCGCCTCGCTCGCAGCCTGCTCCATCTTGAGCAACCAGTCGCGGGACTTGTCGCTGGCCGCCTGATCACCTCCCGCGCGCAGCAGCAACATACGAATCTCCTCGGCGCGCTCTTGTTTGCCTGCGATGCGCTCTGTCAGTTCGGCAACAGAGAGTTTGTCGTAGTTCGCTTCCGACTGCTTGCCGAACAGCCCACCAAACAAAGAACCAAATCCCATTTTGAAACCTCCGTCATGAAGTGAATCCGGAAACGACGCGGGCTAAGCGCCACGCAAATTACCAGGCGACGGTTCCCCACAAGCGCTGCCCGGCTTCATTGATCGATATGGCCCCATCGGTCGCCTGCGAAGTCCCCGCCACCGGCGTTGCGGTGAGCGTGTAGGTAACCGCGGCGCTGGGTGTCACCGAGAGGGTGTACTTGCCGTCCTGAGTTGTGCCGCTGGTCCGCCCCAGGCCTCCAGCGGACGTTCCGGTATAGGCACTGGTGACATTCAGCGCATAGGCGCTCGAATTGAGAAAGATCTTCTCCTGGATGCTGGCCAGTTCGAGCAATTCGGATTGGGCCGCCGAACGCGATGCCTTCCGGATGTAATCCTGATAGTTGGGCACCGCGATCGCCAGCAGGATGCCGATGATGGCTGCTGCAATCATCAATTCGACCAGGGTGAAACCTCTTGCTCCGGTTCTTTTCACGTCCGTGACTCCTCTCGGTGTATGGCTGTTGGTACTGCGTATTTCCGGCAAACTTCCCGGTAGCCTGTCAGGGCCGGATCAACTCGCGCCACGAAATGCGCCCGGTACGCGGTTGCAAGCCGCGCTCGTCGCCGCCGGAAGTGGTCTTCCCGCCGTCGGCGGCAATGATTACCGTGGTATCGCTGGCGACGTTGGGATCGGTTCCGTTGTCGATCGTCGGCGGCGTGTATTGCGTGCGGATGGTCACCGTGCCGTCTTCGTTGCGCGTCTTGGTGATGATCTGCACCTTGCCGTCGTCGCACCTCGTGGTGCGCACCTCCACATTTCCGGTACTGGTGAAGGTGGTGGTACAGCCGGTGCCGAAGTTCTCGATCTTCGGGTCGGTGCCCAGATTGGTGGTGGATGCCGCGGTGCATTTTTGCGTCCCCGGCGCCGGCGTGGTCGTGTCGGATGCGCCGCAGGGGCGCATATCCGTCACTCCGAGCTTGGTCCACCCGGTGTTTCCGTAACACTGACTCGGCGTTTCGCTATGCCAATAGATGGCATATTCCGCCAGCAGGCGGTTATGGTAGGCGGTGGACTTGAGGCGCCAGCCATACTCCGGCCGTCCGGGCACCGCCATTTCGATTTCGCTGTTGTCCGTGTTGGCGCTGATCACCTGCAGCCCGAGGGAGCCGTTCAAGCGCACGCCGGTTGCCGTCGCCGGGGTGGTGCCGCTGTTGTAACCCTTGGTGCCGTTGCCGGTGGCCGTCACCGTCGCCGGCGGGATGACAGGCCGGATCATGTTGCCGTCATAGATGCCGGCCGACGACATGACACAGCCCGCCTGGGTCGGATGCAAGCCAACCCGCACGTCGGCCGGCAGGCCTTGGTAGCCGGCCCACCAGTCCTTCTGGTCGAAGGCGTCGGTCGGCATGTTGAAGGCAAGGCTGCCGATGGTGGCAAGGGTGTAGGTCGGCAGGTCGGCCAGATCGAGCGTCGCCGAGGTCGTGTAGGTCTTGACCGGAATGTAGCCCTGGTCGACGTTGTACACGTAGCTCGGATCACCGATATGCAGTTGTACAGCGGGGCTCAGATACTGATTCTGCACGATGACCTTGAACTGGGCGTTCGAATCTGTTCCGATGGCCCTCACCAGGTCGTGCACACCCGCGCTGCCGTCAAGAAAATTGATGCCGGTGCGATCGTACTTGTCGTCATATTCATGCACGTGGTTCTTGGTTTGGCATTTGGCGTCCCAAGCTCCGGTACACGCCGCAGAGCCTGTCACGGTGGTGGTGCCGTCGACCCCGCCGCTGAAGGCGACCGTGGTCAGCGCCGGGGCGAAATCGGTCCAGCCGCCGCCGCCGCCGG
Organism: Rhodocyclales bacterium; assembly: GCA_016192435.1. Lineage (GTDB taxonomy): Bacteria > Pseudomonadota > Gammaproteobacteria > Burkholderiales > Rhodocyclaceae > Sulfuritalea. The sequence goes on from JACPUD010000055.1 coordinate 9,373, forward strand.
CCACGAAGGAAACGCTGGTGGGCTGTATGTCGTAGGCCGGTTGTGCGGCCACCGCGGCAGAACCGGAGGTACCGCCGGACGTTGCGGACGTCGTATAGGTGACCGAACTGAAACTGCTGCTGCTCCCCACCTGTACGCTCGACCCGTTGCTGTAGGTCGATGTATTGACCAGGCATACCGTGGTACTGGGCTCGGCTGCGCACAGGGGCGTGATGCCGTTGCCGCCGATATAGGCCTTTACCGATCCGCCGGTTCCGGTGTCGGCAACGACCGCGGCGGCAACCTGGGCCGCCGTCTTGTTCCTGCCGGGCTCGATGTCGCCGCTGTTAACATTGATTCCACCCACCCTGATGCTGCGACCGGAGACGTCGTCGTTGATTCTCGGTGTTCCGAAACCACTGGTGGTTCCGCCGTCGAAGCGGATGAAGCCGGTCGGCCTCGTCGCCGGAACCTCGGGAGACTCCGCGACCGGCGCCGCCGCGCTGCTGGTGACCACGATGGCCTTGGCGGCCCCGCCGGTGGTGGTCGCGGTAAAGGTGATGGTGTCGTTGGGCACGTTGGTCGTGGTGATCGTCTTGCCGAATCCGGTCGGAGTAGACAGCGCGGCCGAGAGTGTGGTCGCGATATCGCTTTCCGACGATCCCGCCAGAAAATTCACGGTGCCGGGAAGGATCGAACTGCCGCCGAAACTGACGTCCGTGATGCGGGTGTTCAGTCCCGCAGGCTGTGCGCCGATGACGATCTTGCTGATCGCCGGCGTGGCCGGGACCACCGGCTCCGAGGTGCCGGCCCCGATGGTGAGCGTCTTGCCGTTGTAGAAGGTGCCGATTTGCGGCGCTGTGATGGTGATGGTCGAGCCCGAAACGGTCGCGCTGAAGCTGCCGGTAACCTTGTTCTTGATGGTGGTGGCATTGGTGGTGGTCGCCGTGCCGTTGCTGATATCGCTGGTCGTCAGTGCCGGAAAGACGGTGACGCCATCCAGCGAGATGATGCCTAGCGTGGCCGCCACGCCGGCAAGCTGACCGCTGGTGCCGACGGTAATGGTGGCCGTGGCCTTGGTGCCGCCCGAGGTCGACGACGACCCGTTGTAATAGTTATCGACGTCGAAATGCCCGCCCGCGACGCCGCGTCCGCCCGCGGTCAGTTCGGTGATCACCGGGAAGCTGACGTCGGGGCTCTGGTTGAACAGGGTGTCGTTGAGCGTGACCAGCTGCACCAGAATCGGCTGCGATTCGACGCCGATATCGAGGAACTTGCCGACCGGAATGCCTGCCGAGTGAGGAATGGGCCGACCGACGCGGCCGATGGCGACGGTGTCGCCGACCAGTCCGCCGGCGATCACGTCGCCGACGACCTTGCCCGGAGGGGGCGGGTCGTCGTAGGCCGTATAAACATCGGTGGCGACATAGGTGTCGCTGGCCACGTACAGAATTCGGTCGCTGTCGTTGAGCAGCAGGTCGGCGCTCAGGTCGAGGAAGGGCTGGTTCTTGTTGCCGCCGGAAAGGTAATCCAGCTCCATCAGCCAGTTCTCGCCGTACACCGTCGTCGAGGTGCCCGAGATCAGGGTGCTGACCGTAGGATTGTGGCTGGTAAAGTAAAAGCGCTGGTTGGCGACATAGCTGCCTTCGCCGACCACCTTTTCCCCTGCCGGCAGGGCGACCCGCCAGCCTTTGTCATTGGTCCAGTCCATCGGATTCGTGGTGACCTGGCGCACCCGCGTGGTGCCGAAGACCCGCTCGGTCAGGGTCTGCGTCACGATAGTGCCGCCGACGGCCCCATCCCAGATTCCATATGCGTAGTGCACGGTGCTGTCGGTGGTATCCGCGGTGGTGAACATCGCCCCGGTGGCGAAGTTGATCATGTAGCCGCCGTTCGGATGCAGCGAAACCGCGGGGGTGCCGGTGATCGGCTGGCCGGATGCGAACAGGGCGGTGGCGGTGTCGGTGGCCAGGGTGAACTTCCACAGGGTGCCGTAGAGGTCTCCGGCAAAGACGAGGTCCACGGAACCGTCGTTGTCGGTATCCACCGCGACCGGAGTGAAAATCCCGTTCGGGCTGGCGAATGTTCCATTGGTTCCGGCCTTGATCCCCTTGATGCGCTGGCCGGTATTCGCATTGATGACGTACAGGTAGGCACCGTAGTCGCCGCCGTTGTTGTAGCCGTTGCCGATGATGACGGCATCGACTCCCGTCACCTTGGTGACGGTCGGCGTGCCGTAGGTGTAGCCCAGATTGGCGTATGCGCCGGCGGTGTCCGGCGCGGCGTAATTCACCGTGGTCGGGGTGATTTCCCAAAGCGCCTTGGCGGCGACATCGGCTTCGCTGGCCGCGGTCAGGCCGGCGCTGCCGGTAATGTTCAGCGCATACAGGCCCTTGCCGCCCGCGCCCAGGCCGCCCACCAGGATTCGTTTGCTGCCGGACAGTATGGTCGCGACGTTGATCTGGCCGTCGACGTAGTAGTCGCGCACGAACGGAATGGTGGAAAGATTCTTGACCTTGGACAGCAGCATCGATGGCACATAGGCCCAGCGCTCATCGCCGCCGCTCACCTGGTCTGCATTGATGGCATGCAGCATGCCGTCGTTGGCGCCGACGAAAATCGTCGGGTTGCTGCTGTCGCCCACGAAATAGGGTCGTGAATGCACGATGTCGCCCAGCGCGGATGCCCGCTGGTGAAAGCTGCCGACGCCGAGCTGAACTTCGTTGGCGCGGTCGCCGCGCAGGTAATTGAGGATATCCGGACCGAGCGTGGCGTCGCCGATCAGGGCTGCCTGCGCGGCTGAAAGGCTGCTCGTTCCGCTCCAGCGAAACGCGGTGCCGGTGCCATCGTCCTTCATGGTGGCGATGAAACGCCCGGTGTCGAAATTCTGGGCATCGATGTGCGTCGCCGCGCCGCCGGCCCAGGTTTCCGCGTCGGCAGAAAACTCTCCCGCCGCATTTATCCTGTAGGCGTACAAGTTTCCGCTGTAGAACTCCTTCTCGTACTCGGTGCGGAAAAGCGTCTCGGTCCCCGACCTGAGGTTGAAATCGCTGACCTCGTTCTGCGCAATGTAGCCGGTTGGTTGAGTAGCCGGATTGAACGCGGTCAGCGCGATGGCAAGACGGATCATGGCCGTGGCAAGAATCAGGAAGAAAAGTCCTCCTGCCCAGTACTCTTTCCTGGTCGAAGCGATCATGATGCCCATCCTTTCTAACAGCTCAACACGCTGTAATTCGTCTGTACAAATCTGGTCGCGTTCCGCGCGCTGACGCCGCGCGCCGTGACCCGGTAGATGTTGACCTGGCTGCACGCCGTACTCTTGCGCCCTCCCGAGGACACGTCGTCGCCGAGCAACTTGACGTTCTGCGCGAGCAGTTCGACCAGGTAGCGTTGCGACCCGCCGGTACTGGTAGCCGCCTCGATTGAATTGGTGTTGTCCCAGGTCATGGTCAGCACGTCGTTGGCGGGAGCACTCAAACCCGCAAGGTGCCCGACGGGATGCAGATGCGGTGTGCTTGCGCTGGAATAGGTGGTAAATCCGCCATTCAGATAGTTGCTTCCTGTGGCCAGCCAGTTCTCGGCCTCAACCACGGCGGTTTCGGAGCTGCTCATTGCCGTTGACTGGAACTGCAGGTTGCCGGCGAGCTTGAACTGGATGTCGGAAATACTCATCGACGTGACGCCGATGATCATGATCAGAATCAGGATCAGCAGGCTCGAAATCAGGGCCGAGCCGCCTTGTTCGAGGCGGGCGGCAAAAGCGGGTTTGGACTTCATGCCGCGGGCCTCAGTTGCGCAGGTGAACCACGGCGGAGCGCAAGTTGCGGCGAAATCCGTCATTCACCGTATAGCTCACGTCACCCATCGTATAGGTGCTGGTGTTGGTGTAGCCCGGCTCCGCGGTGGCGCTGCGCGCGAGGATCCAGACCCGTACCGTGTCGACGTCGTCCCATTCGGTCACTGAGGTATCGACCGACGAACCGGAGATGGCGCTGGCGTTGTAGTAGCGGGTATTCAGGTCCGTGGTGTGGCGTCCGTACTGCACCTGCAGGTGTTCGATGCCGTTGGCGACCAGCTCCGGCGTCATCGATCCGTCGGCCTGCAACGCAATGCGGTACAGCGCCGGCAAGCTCGCATCGTCGGTCGAAGAACCTATGCCGTACACAAAGGTCTGCAGCGTGAAATCGTCCAGACCCTGCGACGGCGTGCCCGTGATGCAGGGCACCTTGTCGAATGGCGCGGCATAGCCCGAAACCGGCGATGCGCAGCCCGTCGCGGGAACGCCGCGAAAGATCTCGCCGGCGTTGTAGGTGGAACGGAAATACAGCGTATTGGCCGCCAGCGCAGTGACCGGAATGCTCGCCACCTTGCGAATCACCAGAACGTCGCCGCGCAAATAGGAGCCCGCCGGAATGCAATTGGCAGTGAATGGATTGCTGTCGTTCGCCCCCCACACCCCTTGCCGCAGATTCGAAACGAAACTCCCGGCCGCGGCGCCCGCGGGGAGACACTCGCCGGTAATCGGCGTGATAACGGTGGTCGGCACCGTCGGTTCGGCCCAGCTATTGCCGCGAAACCCGGCGTGACGCAGATCGTTGAGCATCGTGTCGAGCGCATAGCGGCCGTCGAATTCGATCTCCGATGTACGTCGGTTGGAACTCGCGCTGGTCCAGCTGCTGGCCAGCATGCCGAGCAGGGCAACTATGATCACCAGGCCGATGGTCATGGCAACCATCATTTCGATCAGGCTGAAGCCCATGACCCTGCCCCTGGTCATCGCAGGGCGCTGGCGCGGCATGGCAGCAGGCGTATTCATGATTTCAGTCGAGGATCGTTCGCGTCAGGGTGTAAGACTCGGCGATCGCGGCGACGCTCGTGTCGGAGGTCTTGGTGCGGCGGTCGATCCAGCGCACGACGATCGTGTAGGTGCTTGGCGTACCGGCGACGGTCTGGGTTATCGACCAGGAACTTTGCGGCAGCGCCGTGCTGACTGTATTGGCCCATTGGGCGAGGTCATAGGCGGCCAGCGCCGCCTGGGCGCAGGCTGTGGTTTCGCATGTCGTGTCAACGGCGGGCGGAATACTGGTGAGGGCGACGGCATACGAACCCGCAATCGCCGCCGGCGCATTGTTCTCCATGCGTTCGGCCAGATCCTGCGCCAGAAACACCGCGTGACTGCGCAGTACGCCACCCTGCCCCAGCCGCATGGCGGACATCTGCAGGCTTGCCGTGCCGAACAGGGCAATCGCGATGATCACGATGGAGACAAGAACTTCAATCAAGGACATGCCCTGTTGATCGGCGCGAGTGAAGGATCTCGATGCGGGAGTATTCATGATGGTGCGGGCTACTGACTGGAGACCCGCCCGGTTGCCGCGACGGTGATGATTCGCGGCGTGGCCCCGGCCCACGTACCCCCAAGGGTCAAGCTTTCCGCCACTGCGCTGCCGCTCGCATTGAAGCGGATCACCGCAGCACTGCCGACGAGGGTCAGCCTGCTATCCAGTGCGGGCCGCCTGTTGATGATGTCGGCCGCAGCGCAATCGTTGTCGCTATCTTCGTCGGCACACACCAACCAGCCGTTCTGCCAGTCGGCGCCGGTGCCGCAAGCGGTTCCGCCGGCGTTGCGGACGCAGACCAGGGCGCGCCGGTTGCGCTTTATCGCTTCGGCGCGTGCCTGGTTCAAGTCGCCCACGAGCAGCGTTATGGCAGATGTGCGGCGGGAACTGTTGGTGAAATCCGTGAACGCGGGCAGCGCAATGGCGAACAGAATCGCCATCACCGCCAGGACGATGACCAGCTCGACCAGTGTGAATCCGCCATTGGCACTTCTGCCGAATTTCATTTGTCTGAATCGCACATTGAAGACAGACGCATGATTCAACTTCGCGGCGTTCTGCGCCATCAGCAAACGCGGAATTTAAATAGGGGTAATCTGATCCGGCTTCGGTGCAAAGCACTACAACCATGTCGCGGTTCAATTCATCTCAATCGCATGGCGCAAACCGAATCGCGCCGCGCAGCAGCCGGGGCCGGCGGGCTCGCGCGTCCTGGCTCTGTCTATAATCGCCCCAAGCCCTGTCTCTGGAGTTTCCCCGCCCGTGTCGCTCGCTCATGCCGCAACGGACATCACCGTCGCATCATCGCGGCAGTTGACGCTTTCCGCGATGGTGCTGATCGGCATCACTCTGGCGCTCATGATGGCCTTTGCTTTCTGGTCGTGGCGTCGGCGCCAGGGACTGACGACGCGTCGTCGCCAGGCCGAGCTGGCCCTGCGCGCTTCGGAGGACCGGCTGCGCCAGCTGTCGAGCCAGCTGCCGGTGGCCTTGTTCGAATACCTCGCCGCACCGCAGCCGCAATTTCGCACCATCAGCGACGGCGTGGCGAAGTTGCTGCCCTGCACGGCGGCGGCCGTCCTCGCCGATCCCGCGGTATTTTTTGCCGGCATACATGCCGACGACGTCGCCGGCCTGGTCTGGCGCCAGGCCGCGGCGACGGCGCACGAGTTCGAATGGATCGGTCGCAGCCTGCTCGCCGGCGATGGCGCACGCTGGCTGCAGATCCGCGCCACGGCGGAAATCGCGGCCGACGGCACGCGCGCGGTGCACGGCGTGATCCTCGACGTGACCGCGCTCAAGCAGGCGCAGCAGGATCTCGAACGTTCACGCCAGGAACTGCGGCAACTGGCCAGCCACCGAGAATCACGCATCGAGCAGGAGCGCGCACGCCTGGCGCGCGAGTTCCACGACGAACTGGGTCAGGTCCTGACCACCGCACGCATGCATCTGCAAATGCTCGAACGCAGCCTGCCGGCCGACTCCACCGCGGCACGCGAGGCGGCGCGCAACAGCGAGGCGATGATTGCCGAGGCCTACCGCAGCGTGAAGGCGATCGCCTCCGACCTGCGGCCGGCTGCGCTCAATCTCGGCCTCACGGCGGCGGTGGAATGGATCGCCGCGCGCATGCTCGGCGCGGCAGGCATCCGTTATGGCATTTCATTTACCCGGGTCGCGGACAGTCTCGACGACGACTATGCGATCGCGCTGTTCCGCATCATCCAGGAATCGCTCTCCAACATCGTCCGCCACGCGGGCGCGCAGAACGTCGACATCACGCTGAGCCATGACCGGGGTGAAATGCGCCTGCTGCTGGAAGACGACGGCAGGGGCTTCGATGTGCCAGGAGTCGACCATGCCACGCACTTCGGCTTGCTCGGCATATCCGAGCGCGTCACTGCACTCGGCGGCATACTGGAAATCGACAGCAGCCGCGGCAGCGGCACACGACTTTCCGTGACGCTGCCGCAGGTTCCACTCAAGGCGGATCACGCAGACAGGAGCACCAACTCACCATGATCAGGATCATCATCGCCGACGACCACATGCTGTTCCGCGTCGGCCTCAGGCAGATGCTGCATTCCTTCGCCGGCATCGAAGTGGTGCAGGAAGCCACCAATGCGGCGGAAGCGCTGGCGGCGGCAAACGCCGGCGGTGCCGAACTGATCATCATGGACCTGACCATGCCCGGCGCCTCCGGCACCAGCCTGATCGAGCAGATCCGCAGGGCGCAACCCGGCCTGCCGATACTGGTGCTGAGCATGCACGACGAACCGGGCACGGTGCGGCGCGCCCTGCAGGCCGGCGCTTCCGGCTATATCACCAAGGGATCGAGTCCGGATACGCTGTTCACCGCCGTGACCCGGGTCGGCGCCGGCGAACGCTTCATCGATCCCTCGGTCGCCGCGTCGCTGGCTTTCGATGCGGCGGCCCCCGCCGGCGGCGCGGCGCACCAGAGCCTGAGCCCGCGCGAATGGGAAGTGCTGCGCCTGATCGCGCAGGGCGTGATGCTGAACCAGATCGCCGAACTGCTGCACCTCAGTCCGAAGACCGTCACCACCCACAAGACCCACCTGATGGAAAAACTTGGCATCGGCAATAATGCCGACCTGATCCGCTACGCCATCGAACACAGGCTCTTCGATTGAACTCATCGCGCCTGGCCTGGCCCTTGGCGATCTCGCTGGCGCTGCACCTTGGCCTCGGCTGGCTGCTGTCCGCGGATAGCGCCGGTCACCTGGCGCGCAGCGCGAAGGCAGTCACGCTGACCGTGGTCCTGGCGGGCAAGGAGCGCGCCGAGACCCCGACGGTTACAGCTGCGGCACCTGCTGCCGCGACCCCGCCGACGCCGACGGCCGCCGCCGTTGCGGCCGCCGATGCCGCCGGAAATTTGACGCGCAAGGCGCGTTTCCTGGTCACGCCGGACCTTGCGGACCTGGAAGAGATTGCAGTGCCATTTTCCGGCAGCCTGACCCTGCGTCTTCATGTCAGCGCACTGGGCACGGTTGACCGCGTCATGGTGGTCAAAAGCGACCCGGTGCCGAAGGAATTGCTCGACGGTCTGATCAACCGTTTCTCGCAGGCGCGCCTGACTCCGGCGCAGGAGGGAGCGCAGGCCGTGGCCAGCACGCTGGAAGTGGTGATCCGTTATGAAGCGCCGCCGGCACTGCCTCTGCGCGAGCGCTGAACTGCTCTGCATATGGTGCGAATGAGCGTAATATCCGTGCCCTAGGGATGCGATCGTTCGGACCACGCGCATGCAATTCAGGCTGAAACTTTCGATGGGGCTCATCGCGGCGTGCGGGATGCCGGCGGCGCTCCTTGCGGCGGATGATGTCTCCGGCATGAAGCTGGAGGATCTGCTGGGCGTCGAAGTGCAGGGCGCCTCGCGTTATGCCCAGCCGCTGGCGGAAGCGCCTGCCACCGCCACGGTAATTCCCGCCGAAGACATACGCCGCTTCGGTTTCCGCGACATCGGCGAGGCGCTGCAATCGGCGCGGGGGGTGTACACCAGCCACGACCGCGGCTACTCCTACCTTGGCGTACGCGGTTTCAGCCGGCCCGGCGACTACAACTCGCGCATCCTGCTGCTGGTGGATGGCGCGCGCAGCAATGATCCGATCTACGACCAGGCGATGGTCGGCGCCGAAGCGCCGGTCGATATCGACTGGATCAAGCGCCTCGAATTCGTGCCCGGCCCCTCGTCCGCCAGCTATGGCGGCAATGCCCTGTTCGGCATCGTCAATGCCGTGTTGTGGACCGGCGCCGACCTCAACGGCAGCCGCGTTGCGCTCGATGCCAGCGATGGCCGCGGCCGCCGCGCCAGCCTGCTCTCGGGCGGGCGCAACGCCGCGGGCCTCGACTGGGTGGCCGGCGTCAGCGCCTACCGGCGCGAAGGCGACGATCTCTATTTCGCCGAGTACGATGCGCCGGGCGTCGGCGACGGCATTGCGCACCGGCTCGACGGCGAGCGCTACCTCAAAGCCATGTTCAAGGGCAGCTGGGAAAACTGGCGCGGCAGCGCGACGTTTTCGCGGCGCCGCAAGGAGGTGCCCACGGCCTATTACGGCACCGTATTCGATGCGCCGGGCAACTTCGTGCAGGAGACCGAATATCACCTCGACCTGGCCCATACCTCGACCCTGGCCGACGCGCTGGACCAGCAGTGGCGCGTGCATTTCGGCCGCTACGCGTTCGACGGCGAATACCCCTACCCGGCCACCAACCGCGACGAGGCGCGTGCCGACTGGTGGAGCGGCGAATGGCAACTGACCTGGACCGGCTGGCGCAATCACCGCCTGCTCGGCGGCATCGAGGCGCGCAGCTACGTGCGCATGGAGCAGCACAATTTCGACCTCGACCCCCGCTTCGACTATCTCGACGACCGCCATCGGGGCCGTACCGCGGCGATTTTCGTGCAGGACGAGTGGCGCATCGCGCCGGGCTGGCTGGCCAATCTGGGTCTGCGCATCGATAGCCAGAGCACGGCGCCCTCGATCGCCTCGCCGCGCGCCGCCCTGATCTGGCATCCGCGCGACGATATCACCGTCAAGCTGATGGGCGGCCGCGCCTTCCGCGCGCCCAACGACTACGAACGCCATTATGGCGACAGCGGATTCTCGCAAAAGGGCAATCCCGACCTGAAGCCGGAACGCATCCGCACCCGCGAGCTGGCGCTCGATTACACGCCGACGCCGAGACTGCGCCTTGGCGTCGGCCACTACCAATATGTCCTGCGCGACCTGATCGACCAGGAAACCGACCCCGCGGACGGCCTGCTGGTGTTCCGCAACCGGGACCAACTCTCGGCGCGCGGCTGGGAAACCGATTTCGAATCCCTGCTGGAAGGCGGCTGGCGCGTGCGCGGCAGCCTTGCCTGGCAGGCGATCACCCAGCCCGGCGGCGAAGCGGTCAATTCACCGCGACGCCTGGGCAAGCTGCTGATCGACGGCCCGCTCACCGCACTCGGCGCGACGCTGGGCTTAAATCTGCAGGCGGTCGGCGCGCGTCGCAGCCTGCTCGGCAGCGTTGCCGGCTATGTCACCGGCAATCTGGTGCTGCGCCAGGCGCGGCAAGGCGGCTACGGCCGATGGAGCCTCGGCGTCTACAACCTCGGGGACACGCGCTATCGCGATCCTCTCGGCCCCGAGGCCGCACCTCTCGATACCCTCGAACGCGACGGGCGGCAGTGGCGCCTGCGCTGGGAACTGGAGATCTGATGTGGCGGCGGCTATGCCGGACGATCCTGTCGGCATGGCTGCTGGCCTGGTCCTGCCATGCCGCGTGGGCTGCTGAAGCCGTCGACGAAAACGAGGTCAAGGCGGCGGTAATCTACAACCTGCTGCTGTTTGTCCAATGGCCGCCGCTGGCGACGCCGGCGCCCCGCTTCCACTTCTGCGTACTCGACGAAGGCGCGCTGACCTTGGCGTTGCGTCGCCATGAGGGAAAAAAGGTACTGGGGCAGACACTCGATATCAGTCGCATCGGAACCACACCCGAGGAACTCGACCGCTGCGCCGCGGTGATGGTGGAAGCCGGCAGTGCCGGCCTGCTCGCCCGATTCGGTGCCTTGGCCCGCACCCGCGCGCTGCTGGTGATTGCCGATGGGGCCAACGCCATCGACCGCGGCGCCATGATCGGCCTGCATACCGATGGCGGACGCGTGACCTTCGACATCAACTACGGCGCGATGAAAAGAAGCGGCCTCGTGCCCAGTTCGAAAATCCTGAAACTTGCGCGCACCCTGATCGAGTGAGGTCATGACCCATACGCGCCTGCTCAACTACTGGCGGCTCAGTCTGGTGTCGACCGGCAGCGCCCTGCTGATGGCCTTGCTGATGCTGCTTGGCTACCACGCGCACAGCCTGCGCGAGCACCTGCAGAACAACCTGACCATGCAGGCACGCCTGCTGGGCGCCAATCTCACGGCGGCCATCGTATTCGAGGACAGTCGCACGGCCACGGAGATCATCGGCACCGCCGACGCATCGCCGATCATCATCGAGGCTGCCGTGTATCGCGCCAACGGCAGCCTGATGGCGCGCTTCCAGCGCCCGGAAGCGCAACGCCAGCTCGGCGAGGAGGCCCCGGCCGCAGGACATGTGTTGTCGTTCGTCGATCTGCGGCTGGCGCTTCCCGTGCACCTGGAAGGACGCTTCGTCGGCAGCATTGCCTTGCGTGCCTCGCTGCGCGACCTGTATGGCGAACTCGGGCGGGTTTTCGGCAGCATGCTGCTGATCCTGACGGCTTCCGCACTGCTCGGAACCTATGCCAGCCGCAAGATGCGCCTGCAGATGATCGCGGCGGAAAACGAAATCGAGCGCATGGCGCTGTACGACCGGGTCACCGGGCTGCCCAATCGCCATGCCTTCGAGCTGAGTCTGGCCCAGGCGCTGCAGCGTCACGCGCGCAACGGCGGCGGATCGGCCTTGCTTTACATCGATGTCGACGGTTTCAAGACGGTCAATGACCAGTTCGGCCACCAGGTCGGCGATGCGGTACTGAAAGCCGTCGGTGTGCGGCTGGAAAGGGCGCTGCGCGGCGCCGATATCGTCGCGCGCATCGGCGGCGACGAGTTTGCCGTGATATTGAGCGATACCGCGATCGCCGAAGATGTCGAGCGCGTAGCGGCGAACCTGGTGCGGATTGCCGCCCAACCCTTCGCCACCGGTGGCGCCCCGGCGCAGATCGGATTCAGCATCGGCATCTGCATGATTCCGCAATCCGCGGCGGATATCGATAGCGCGCTGCGCAACGCCGATCTGGCGATGTACCACGCCAAGCAGATGGGCAAGAGCACTTACCAGTTCTTTGCGGAAGCCATGGTGGCGGATGCCAGACGGTCCCAGGAAGGCAACTGCGGCCCGGCCCTGGCCAGGGAATGACCGGCTGCCGGCGCCATCCAGCCTGCCGGCATGACGAATCGAGGAGTCGCAGATGAAGGCGAGCAACGACGAAACCCGCGGACTCGGCCTGGCCCCGGCCACGGCCGGCGATTACCGCGAACTGGCGCGGCGGCGGCTGCCGCGCCACCTGTTCGATTACCTCGACGGCGCCGCCTACGAGGAAGTCACCGCGCAGGAGAACCGGCAGGCCTTCCACCGCCTGCGTCTGCGCCAGCGCGTGATGCGCGACGTCTCGCAGTTGAACTTCGCCACGCGCGTGCTGGGCCAGGATCTGGCGCTGCCCCTGGTGCTCGCCCCGCTCGGCCTGGCCGGCGTCATGGCGCGCCGGGCCGAGGTGCAGGCGGCCCGTGCCGCCGAGGGCGCCGGCGTGCCCTTCTGCGAATCGACGGTTTCGATTTGCTCGATCGAGGAAGTACGCGCCGCCACCGCGGCGCCTTTCTGGTATCAGCTCTACGTCATGCGCGACCGTGGCTATGCCAGGGAACTGATGGCGCGGGCGCAGGCCGCCGGCTGCCCGGTGCTGGTGCTGACCGTCGACCTCGCGGTGATGGGTGCGCGCTACCGCGACATCCGCAACGGCATGGGCGGCGGCCTGTCCCTCGGCGGCAAGATAGCCAAGGTCTGGGACCTGGCATCGCATCCGCGCTGGCTGCTCGACGTCGCCGTCCGCGGCAAGCCGTTGATGTTCGGCAACCTGACCATGGCGGTGCCCGATGCGCACAGCCTGCCGGCCTTCAAGGCCTGGGTCGATAGCCAGTTCGACCCGCGCATCACCTGGGCCGACCTGGACTGGGTGCGGGAAAACTGGCCGGGCAAGATCCTGCTCAAGGGCATCCTCGACGTGGACGATGCGCGCCTGGCGGCGTCCGCCGGGGCCGACGGCATCGTCGTCTCCAACCACGGCGGCCGCCAGCTGGACAGCGTCGCTGCCAGCGCCGATGCCTTGCCGCGCATCGTCGACGCGGTCGGCGACGAACTCGAAGTGCTGCTCGACGGCGGCGTCAGGAGCGGACTCGACGTGGTCAAGGCGCTGGCGCTGGGCGCCAGGGCCTGCATGCTCGGCCGCGCCTGGGGCTATGCCGTCGCCGCGCGCGGCGAAGCCGGCGTCGCCCACATGCTCTCGGTGATGCGCAGTGAAATGGCCGTGGCGCTGGCGCTGTGCGGCGTCAGCGAGGCGACGGCGCTGGATCGGTCAGCGCTGCTCGATACATCGCCGTAGTGCCAGCGCCAACTCTTGCCCGCGGCTACTTGGTCGTGCTGATCGCCGCCAGGATGCCCTGCATCAGCGCCAGCGGCGTCGGCGGGCAACCGGGAATGCGCAGGTCGACGCCGACCACGTTGTCCACCGCGCCGCAGCTCGCATAGCTCTCGCCGAAGACCCCGCCGTTGCAGCCGCAGTCGCCCACCGCGACGACCAGCTTGGGATCGGGCGTGCAATCGTAGGCGATGCGCAGCGCATTCTCCATGTTGCGCGTCACCGGGCCGGTCACCAGCAGCATGTCGGCATGGCGCGGACTGGCGACGAACTTGATGCCGCGGCCTTCGAGGTTGTAATAGGGATTGTTGAGCGCGTGGATCTCCAGCTCGCAGCCGTTGCAGGAGCCGGCGTCGATTTCGCGGATGGTCAGGGCGCGGCCGAGCACCTTGAGGATTTCGTCGTGCAGGCGGTCGATCTCGCGCTGTGGCCCGCCCTCGGCTTCGGGCATCGGCTCGGTGAGGATGCCGGTGCGGAAGATGTGTCTGAGCAAAGGGATCATATGAAAAAATCAGTTCAATCCGCAGATTTCGCAGATTGCGCAGATTGAACAGCGGTATGTAGACGACGCCGAACGCCTCGGACAGATGATGCGCCCTTGTTCGCCATCGCCGCCATGATCTGCGTAAATCTGCGGAATCTGCGGACAAATCAATGTTTGCAGGATCACAGGTCGGCTCCGCTGTAGGAGAGGTTGAAGGACTTGTTGATCAGCGGGAAGTCGGGAACGATGTCCTTCATCACCGCGTGCTCCAGTGCCGGCCAGGCCTGCCATGACGGATCGTGCGGATGCACCCGGGCCAGCCTGCCGTCGGCGGCGAACTGGACGCCGACCAGCACCTCGCCGCGCCAGCCTTCGATCGCACCGAGGCCGCTGGCATCGCCCAGCGGAGCGACTTCGACCCGGATCTCGCCGCCCGGCAGGCCGAGTGCAATTTCGCGCAGCAGGCGCAGCGATTCGTAGATCTCGTCGAAGCGCACGGCGACGCGTGCGGCGACGTCGCCGCGCTCGTCGGTGACCGGCCGCACGCCGAGCTGGGCATAAGGCGCCGGCGGCGTGTAGCCCTGACGATGCGCGCGGCCGTCGAGCAGGATGCCGCTGGCACGGGCGGCCATGCCGGACAGCGACAGCTCACGTGCCAGGGCGGTGTCGATCGCGCCGGTGGTGGCGAAACGATCCTGCAGGCCGGCATGCGCGTCGTAGAGCGCGCGCAGCTTCCGGACTTCGCCACGAACGACGCCGCACTGCTCGATCATGGCGGCGAGCGCCGCGGCGTCGACATCCATGACGACGCCGCCCGGCACGATGCGGTCCATCATGAAGCGGTGACCGAACAGCTGCTGGTTCAGACGCAACCAGTCTTCCTTGAGGCGCATGAACTGGGTCAGGCCGAAGGCGAAGGCGGCATCGTTGCCCAGCGCACCGAGGTCGCCCAGGTGATTGGCGACGCGCTCGCGCTCGAGCATCAGCGCACGCAGATGCAGTGCGCGCGGCGGCGGCTCGACCCGGCACGCGGCCTCCACCGCATCGGCATAGGCCCAGGCGTAGGCGCAGGTGGAATCGCCGGAGACACGGCCGACCAGGCGCGCGCCATGCGCGAGGTCGGCGCCGATCAGCAGCTTCTCGACACCCTTGTGCTGGTAGCCCAGGCGCTGTTCCAGGCGCAGCACGCGCTCGCCGACCACCGAGAAGCGGAAATGGCCCGGCTCGATGATGCCGGCATGGATCGGACCCACCGGAATTTCGTGGGCACCCTCGCCGCCGACCTTGACGAACTCGTAGTCGCTGGGGAAATTGGCGAAGCCGGCGCCCATCCCCACCTCATGCACGGCATCGTGACGCAGCGGATACCAGTCCGCCGGCCAGGCGCCGTGGCGCAGCCAGGGCCGCTGGTCGCTGCCGTCGGTGGCGATGCCGACCAGATCGCGGGTGGCGCGCTGCATGCGATTCGCGGCGGGGAAGATGCCCGACAGGTCGGGATAGACCGGGCACCGGTCGCCCTCGGCCGCGAGGTCGAGGCTGAGCCAGGGCCAGCCCTCGTCGAGGGCGAACACGCAATGTAGGCGGTAACCGGCGCCCTGCTGCCGCCTGTCCTCGCCCCACAGCGCGGCCAGGCGACCCTGGTGGCGATGCACGGAAATCGCGAAGCGCAGCAGGTCCTCGCCGTCCGCGGCACGACCGCGCCACACCGGAGCACCCAGCCCCGGCTGGCGGACGAATTCGATGGGTTCGGCGTGGAAGATCATGCTTAACGTAATGAAATACACAAACCACTGCGCCCTGTGACTTTCGAGCGCAGCGAGCCATTCAGGAACCCCCCGCGAGGGGGGCGAAGGGGGGCGGGTCGAGCTTCCCCGCTCATGGCAAAGCAAAGGTGCAGGCGTTTCATGATTTGCGGGCGGCAGCCGAGGCCATGAGCGTGCTAGCCGAGCATGCGCGAGGCTTCGTGGAACCAGCGCGTCAGATAGGGTGGAATGTAGAGCCCGAGCATCAGCACGATACCAAGATGCAGGAACACCGGCGTGATCGCCGGCGCATGCGGCAGGCGTTTGGCCTCGGTCTCGCCGAACACCATGGGCTGCACCTTGCCGAAGATCGCCGCGAAGGCCACGCCGAGGCCCAGCAGCAGGATCGGCGTCGCCCACGGGTGGTACTTCATGGCATGGGTGAGGATCATGAACTCGCTGGCGAAGACGCCGAAGGGCGGCATGCCGAGGATGGCCAGCGTACCCAGCATCAGACCCCAGCCGATCAGCGGATTGATCTTGATCAGGCCGCGGATGTTCTCCATCAGCTGGGTGCCGGTCTTCTGCGTGGCGTGGCCGACGGCGAAGAAGATCGCCGATTTGGTCAGCGAATGCATGGTCATGTGCAGCAGACCGGCGAAATTGGCCACCGGGCCGCCCATGCCGAAGGCGAAGGTGATGAGGCCCATGTGCTCGATCGAGGAATAGGCGAACATGCGCTTGACATCCTTCTGGCGCGACAGGAAAAAGGCCGCGACGAGCAGCGTGAACAGGCCGAAGCCCATCATCAGATTGCCGGCGAAATCTCCGGGAATGGCGCCGTCGGCCAGTACCTTGCAGCGCAGGATGGCGTAGAGCGCGACGTTCAGCAGCAGGCCCGAGAGCACTGCCGAGACCGGCGTCGGGCCTTCGGCATGGGCGTCGGGCAACCAGTTGTGCAGGGGCGCGAGGCCGACCTTGGTGCCGTAGCCGACCAGCAGGAAGATGAAGGACAACGCCATGATGGTCGGCTCGAGCTGGCCCTTGACGTCGATCAGGTGGGTCCACAACAGCGCGTTGCCGCTTTCGCCCAGCACGCGCTCGGCGGCAAAGTAGAGCAGGATGGTGCCGAACAGCGCCTGAGCGATACCGACGCCGCAGAGGATGAAGTATTTCCAGGCCGCCTCCAGGCTGGCCGGCGTGCGATAGAGCGACACCAGCAGCACCGTGGTCAGCGTCGCCGCTTCCATCGCGACCCAGAGGATGCCGAGATTGTTGGTGGTCAGCGCCGCCAGCATGGTGAACATGAAGAGCTGGTACATGCTCTTGTAGAGCCGCAGGCGCGGCGCGCTGAGCTTGCCGTGCTCGCGCTCGTTTTTCATGTAGGGGCCGGAGAATATGCTGGTGGTCAGGCCGACAAAGGCGGTCAGCGCGACGAAGAACACATTCAGCGAATCGATGAAAAACTGCTCGCCGAAGGCGAAACGCGGACCGTTGGCGATGATTTCGACGGTCAGGCCGGCCGCCGCGGCAAAGGTGCCGAGACTGGCGATGATATTGAGGTTGGGCGCCCACTCGCGTTCGCCGACCACGGTCAGCAGCGCGCCGCTGACGAGGGGTATGGCGAGCATCAAAATGAAGAAATCCATGAGCGTCAGTTGTCCTTCAGCTGTTCCATGTTGCGGATGTCGAGGCTGTCGAACTGGTCGCGGATCTGGAAGAAGAACACGCCGAGAATGATCACGCCTACCAGCACGTCGAGCGCGATGCCGAGCTCGACCACCATCGGCATGCCGTAGGTGGCGCTGGTGGCGGCGAGGAACAGGCCGTTTTCCATCGACAGGAAACCGACCACCTGGGTGATGGCCTTCTGCCGCGTGATCATCATCAGGAAGGCTAGCATCACCACCGCCAGCGCGATGCCCAGCGTGCCGCGCGTGATGGTATGGGACAGCTCGGAGATCGGCAGGGCGACGTTGAAGGCGACCATGACCAGCACGATACCCACCAGCATGGTGGTCGGGATGTTGATCAGCGCCTCGACCTCGCTCTTGACGTTGAGCTTGCGCACCAGCCGATGCAGGATCCAGGGCAGCAGCAGCACCTTGAGCATGAAGGTCAGGCCGGCCGAGTAATACAGGTGCACCTGGCTGGTGGTCACCGCCGCCACCAGGGTTGCCAGGCACAGCGTCAGTCCCTGCAGGGCGAACAGGTTGACCAGCGCCAGAATTCGCCGCTGCGCCAGCATGGCGAAAGCCAGCAGCAGGATCACCGCGGCGAAGAGGTTGATGAGTTGGGCGGAGAAGGGAATGGCGGAGCTCATACTCTGGCCTCCAGCAGCAGGCGCACCAGCAGCCCAAGCACCGCCAGCATGAAGGCAGTGCCGAGAAACTCGGGGGCGCGGAAGATGCGCATCTTGGCGCTGATGGTCTCGATCACCGCGAGCAGGAAGCCGCCGATGCTCAGTTTGAACAGCAGCAGCGGTATTGCCGCGACCAGCGCCAGGAAGCTGTCGCCCGGCGCGATGCCCCAGGGGAAAAACAGCGCCAGGCCAAGACAGGAGTAGGCATAGAGCTTGAGGCTGGCCGCCCATTCGAGCAGCGCCAGATGGCGGCCCGAATATTCGAGGATCATCGCCTCGTGGATCATGGTCAGTTCGAGGTGGGTGGCCGGATTATCCACCGGCACGCGGGCGTTCTCGGCGAAGGAGACGAAGGTGAAGGCGATGCCGGCAAAGGCCAGGCTGGGGTAGATCACCAGCTCGCGATGGGCCAGGGTCTCGACGATGGTGGCCACCGAAGTCGACTGGGCGATCATGGCCAGGGTGAAAATCACCATCAGCAGCGCCGGTTCGGCGAGGAATCCAATCAGCATTTCACGGCGGCCGCCGAGACTGCCGAAGGAAGTACCGACATCCATCGCGGCGAGCGAAATGAAAATCCGCGCCAGGCCGAACACGCCGACCAGGGCCAGGGCGTCGGCAGCCGGCGCCAGCGGCAGATCGGTGGACAGCGTGGGAATGATGGCGCAGGCCAGCACCATGCAACCGAAGACCACGAAGGGCGCGACGCGGAACAGGGACGAAGCGCCATGCGCCAGCACCACATCCTTGTGGAACAGCTTCTGCAGCATGTAGTAGGGCTGCAGCAGCGGCGGCGCACTGCGGCTTTGCAGCCAGGCCCGGCATTGCCCCACCCAGCCGGAAAGCAGCGGCGCCAGCGCCAGCGCCAGCAGGATCGCGAAGGCCTGACCGAGGAGTCCGGAAATGCTGATCATGGCCGTGCCACCAGCAGGAGTACGAGGAGGGTGATGAAGCTGTACATCAGATAGACCGCGATGCGCCCGCCCTGCAGGGTGGCGATCAGCGTCGACAGCCGGGCGGCCAGCCTGGCCAGCGGCAGGTAGAGCCAATACCAGAAATGGTCCTCGACCTTGACGCTGTAATGCGGCGCAGTGTCGCGCGCGGTCGGGAAATGGCGCAGCATGCGGAACATCGGTTCGAAAATGCGGCGGATCGGCTGGCTGAAGCCCTCGGCGGTATCCTGCGCGCGCGGGCCCTGGAAGTAGTAGCCGCAGTCCCAGGCCGTGGTGCGGCGCACGCGGCCATGGTAGAGATAGCGCACCAGCCAGCGGCCGAGCAGCAGCGTGGATGCGATGGTGACGAGGAATATCATCGGCTCGTAGCTCGCGCGTTCGGGCGAGATCGGCGCCAGCATCCACCAGCCCTGCTCGTGCAGCTTGTCGGCCAGCCCGGTGCCGAGCAACTGGCGCGTGGCGGCATCGATGCGCAGGATCACCGTCGAGGGCAGGATGCCAAGTAGCAGCGTGATCAGCGCCAGCCATGCCAGGCCGGCCTTTTCCCAATTGCCGGCATCGTGGGCGTCCTTGAGACCCGGCTCGCGCATCTGGCCGAGGAAGATGATGCCGTAGAACTTGACCATGGCGAAGCCGGCCAGCGCCGCGACGAGGACCACCAGCGCCGCCGCCACCGGCACCACCATGTTGAGCCAGGGATGCGGCAGGCCGGGCGAGAACAGGAAGCTTTGCAGCAGCAGCCACTCGGACACGAAGCCCGACAGCGGCGGCAGGCCGGCACTGGCTATGACGCCCGCCAAGGCCAGCCAGGCGACCCAGGGCATGCGATGGATCAGGCCGCCGAGCTTGCCCAGGCTGCGCTCCTTGGTCGAATGCAGCACCGAGCCGGTGCACAGGAACAGCAGGCTCTTGAAGGCGGAATGGGCCAGGCAGTGATAGAGCACCGCGGTCATCGCCAGCGCCGCCAGCGACTCCATGCGATAGGCATGGAAAATCAGGGTCAGGCCGATGCCGACGGCAATCAGGCCGATGTTCTCGATCGAGGAATAGGCCAGCAGCCGCTTCATGTCGCTTTGCACCGTGCTGTAGAGCACGCCGAACAGCGCAGTGACCAGACCGACCCCCAGCGCGACGACGCCCCACCACCATATCGTCGTGTGCAGCAGGTCGAAGCTCACCCGCAGCAGGCCGTAGATCGCGGTTTTCAGCATCACGCCGCTCATCATCGCCGAGACCGGCGAGGGTGCGGCCGGATGCGCCTCGGGCAGCCAGACATGCAGCGGCACCAGGCCGGCCTTGGCGCCGAAGCCGGCCAGCGCCAGCAGGAAGGCCGCCGAGGCCCAGAACGGCGACAGCTCCTGCGCGCGCATGCCGGCGAAACTGTAGTCGCCGGCGCCCCCGGTCATGACGCCGAAGGAGAGCAGGATCGCGATGGCGCCGATATGGGCGATCAGCAGGTAGAGGAAGCCGGCGCGGCGTATCTCGGCGTGCTGATGGTTGGTGGTGACCAGGAAGAAGGACGACAGCGCCATGGTCTCCCAGGCCACCATGAAGGCATAGGCGTCGTCGGCCAGCAATACCATCAGCATGCTGGCGAGGAAGGCGTGGTATTCGAGGCAGAGCACGCCGGGCGCGGTACCCTCGCCTTCCCTGAAGTAGCCGGCGGCGAAAATCGAAATTCCCGCCGCGGCGAAACCCAGCAGCAGGGCGAACAAGGCGGAAAGCTTGTCCAGGCGCAGGTGGAAGGGCAGGTCCGGCAGGCCGATGGCCAGCACCGCGGTCTGTGCCGGGCCGCCCAGCGCCGCCAGTGCCGTCAATCCCACCAGCATGCCGACGAGGGCGCCGAGCGGGAACAGGATCTTGCTGATGAAGCGCGTATTGCGCGGCGCCGCCAGCCCGCACAGCCCGACAGCCAGCCAGGCGCAGGCGGCGATCAGGAGGGCGTCGATGGACAGCGGCGTGGACATGGATGGCAAGGGAAGCAAATGCATATTTTAGCAGCGGTGGCATTTTCGGCGCCGGCGCGACGGCAATGACACCGACGAAATACCTTCGTCATTTCTTCAGCAGCGTCGAGGCATGTTCCCGGCCGGCCGCCGAGGCCGCCGCGTAGGCCGCCTCGATGGCCAGGTCGGCGGTGGCGAAGATGTTGTCGCGGCCGATGTACTCGAAAAGGTGCGTGGCGTGCATGACGTCGATCACCTGCTTCTTGAGGCCGGAGAACAGCACCGTGATGCCGCTGGCACGCAGGCGCTCGACCAGGTGGCGCACCACCTCCTCGCCCGAGGCGTCGAGTTCGTTGATGCCGTCGCCGACCACCAGCAGGTAGGCCACCTGCGGGTTGCTGGCGACGGCTTCGAGCAGGGCGTCCTCGAAGTAGGACACGTTGGCGAAGTAGAGGCGACCGTCGAAGCGCACCGCGACCACCACGCGCGATTCGGGCAACTGATTCACCTTCACGTCGCGCAGCGTGCCGTCGTAGTAACGGCCGAGGATGGCGACGCGCGGCGTCATGGTCCGGTAGAGATAAAGCAGGATCGCCAGCCCGGCGCCGAGCATGATGCCCTTGTCAAGATGCGGGGCAAACGCCAGGGTGGCGACGAAGGTGACCACCGCGGCGATGCCGTCGTGCCGATTGGCCTGCCAGGCGTGCTTGATGGCATCGAAGTTGATCAGGCCGATCACCGCCATGATGATCACGGCGGCAAGCACCGCCTGCGGCAGGTGGTAGAGCAGCGGCGTCAGGAACAGCAGGGTCAGCAGCACGAAGACCCCGGTGATGACCGAGGACATGCCGGACTTGGCGCCGGCGTTGATATTCACCGCGGAGCGCGAAAAGGAACCCGAGACCGGGAAAGACTGGGTCAGGCTGCCGACGATATTGGCCAGGCCCTGGCCGATCAGTTCCTGGTTGGGGTCGATTTTCTGCCGGGTCTTGGCGGCGATGGCCTTGGCGATCGAGATCGCCTCCATGAAACCGACCAGCGAGATCACGATGGCCGCCGAAAGCAGGCTGACGAAGGCTTCCCAGGAAAATTTCGGCAGGCTGACGGAAGGCAGGCCCTCGGGAATCCGGCCGACCACCTGGCCGCCGCCGGTCAGCCGGATCTCGCCTGCGGCCCCATGCACCGTCCGCGTGATGCGCCAGCGGTGGCCCTCGGTCTGCAGCCCCGACGGCACCTTGCCCTGGGCGAAGTAGGTCGCCGGCTTGCCGTCGCCGGCGGGCACCTGCTCCAGCACGGTGGCGCGAATGGCGCGGCTGCGGCGGCGGTTTTCGTCCTCGCGATCCTTGAGCTGCAGCTTGAGCAGTTCGATCTCGTAGCGTAGGCGGGCCACATCGTGAGCCGTTTCGCTGCCGGCCTTCTGCAGTTTCTTGAGTTCGGCATTGGCGGCGGCAAGCTGGTCGTTGATCTCCCTGATGCGCGCCTCGGTGCGCACGAATTCGCCGAGCAGCGTCTGCGCCTCGGGTTCGGCGATCTGCTCGATGGTCGCGCTGGCGCTGCGCTCGAAGCCGATCTGCCACGAAACCACGGTGGTCAGGGCGACGGCGATCAGCACGCCGGGCAGCTTCGGCGCTTTTTTGCGGATAACCCACATGATGGCGATCGCCGCGGCGCCCATGGCCAGGGTCGGCAGATGCGTGTCGCCGACCAGTTGCACGACGCCCCAGATGTCGCTGATGAAGGACTCCGAGCGCCCCATCGGCACACCGATCAGCTTGTTCACCTGGGACAGGCCGATGATGATCGCCGCCGCGTTGGTGAAGCCGACGATGACCGGGTGCGAAAGGAAATTCACCACCACGCCGAGCTTGAACACGCCCAGTGCAAGCTGGAAGATGCCGACCATCAGCGCCAGCATGATCGCCAGCGCGACGAAGGCTTCCGAGCCCGGCGCCGCCAGCGGCGCCAGCGAGGATGCGGTGAGCAAGGAGGCGACCGCCACCGGCCCGGTGCCGAGCTGGCGCGAAGAGCCCCACAGCGCCGCGACGATCACCGGCAGGAAGGCCGCATAGAGTCCGTAATAGGGCGGCAGGCCGGCCAGTTGGGCGTAGGCCATCGACTGCGGCACCAGCACCAGCGCCACGGTGAGGCCGGCGATGAAGTCGGCGCGCAGCGTCGCCCCGGCATAGGGAAACCAGCTCAGGAAGGGCAGGAAGCGTTGCAGCAAGGGCGATCTCATGTCCCGGAATACGTTCCATGCGTCCGGGAATTTGGCCCAACCCCGTTCTTGACGCTGTCTTGACGAAGCGGCAAATATTAACAGTGCCTATTGCACTCAGGACAACAAGGTTTTTATTCCGCAATCAGGGAAGCGTATTCCGCCGTGCCGCCAACGCCAACTTTGATGATGCGGGAAACATCACCCCGCATCATCAAAGTCGGCCCTTCTCAAAGGCCCGCCCCCCTTCGCCCCCCCTCTCGGGGGGTTCCTGGTTTGCTCGCTACGCTCGATGAAAGCAGCGATGCAATATGGGTGGCTTTCACGTTGCCTGGCTTTCGGCCACGGCCAGCGGAGCGATGGCGCCCAGTGCGGCGGCGAGCTCGGCGTCCTCCAGCACCCGGACCAGCAGCGCCGCGTCCTGCACCTCGAAGTTGCCGCGGTACGCGCGCAGGTAGGCTAGGCCGCTGGCGCGATCGACGAATTCCAGCGTCGCGATGCGCCGCACGCATTCCCTGAGGAAGGCGGCATTCGCGGCGACCGTCAGGTCGGACGCGGCCGGATACAGCTCGGCCGGCGCGCCGGCATGGATGTCGACCTTTTGGTAGCGCTCGATGTCGATGAAGGCGGCCGGGTCGTAAATCACCATGCGTTCGCGGTCGCCGCTGGCGATGGTCTTGGGAAAGTTGCCGCGCGCCACGCGGTTGTCGAGGAAGACGTAGCGGTACTCGGGGCGCGGGCTGGCCAGCCACTTGAACAGGATCTTCGGCATGCCGCGATAGGCCTCCACGCCGTGCGCCAGGAAATCTTCCACGGCCTTGTAGCGGCCGCGCTCCAGCGCCCGCTGCCAGCCGCGCCGGACAGTCTCCTCGGGCGGCGTGACGATGAAGTACATATACATGGTGTGCACATAGCGCGCATAGGTGTCGTGCAGCACGCGCGCCACCTTCTCGGCGGTGAAGCTGTCGAAGCGGAAGCGGTCGACCAGCAAATGCGGAATGGCGTGTTCGCGATTGGCCTTGTCGCGGATGTAGCGATCGAGCTTGCCGTCGATCACCATCAGTTCGCGGCTGGTCAGGTGGCCGGCATATTTGCGCGCCGGCCCGAGCGATTCGTAGTCGAGCAACTGGCGCCGCCAGACATCCGGGCTGATCGTGGCGTAGCCATCGGCGGCGATGCCCTGTTCGCGCAGGACCTGCTTCAGCATCGGCCGCAGCGAGCTCTTGCCGGCGGCGGAGGCGCCCTTGAGGCTGATCAGCACCGGCGCCGCTTGCGTGGCGACGCGCGCATAGCCTTCCGCGTCGATCGCCGCCGCGACGCAAGGCGCGATCAAAACCCCGATCGACTGGCTGCCCTGGTTGTTGCAGACGTGGCGCGTGACCAGCTTCGCCAGCAGCTCCCGGTCCGCGCCGAGGCGGCCGCGCTTGCCGGCGATCGCGCCGAGCACCCGGTAGAGGCTCTTGTACACCGCGCGCCGCAGCGGATCGGCGGCGCCCAGGCCCAGCGTCTTGTAGCCGGCGACGATGCGGTACTCGCGCTCGGCGGGCGACTCGGACGGCGCACTCGGGCGCTGCTCCCGGCGCCAGCGGCCAAACCAGCCGCGCGCGGGGGGCGGCGCCGGCGGCGGAAACAGCGTTTCGGCGAGGATCTGGCTTACCAGCGCCGCGGTACGCTGGCTCAGTTCGGCATAGGCAGCTTCGATTTCGGCCATGTGCGGAGCGACGTAGGCGTCGCGGATCCGGGTCGCGATGCGGCGGAAATTGCGCCCGAAGTCCTCTTCCTCCTCACCCTCGGCGACGGCGATGTCGGCCGTGACGCGGATGATGATTTCATGCAGCGCCAGCCTTTGCGGGCGGAATACCGTGAGCTCCTCGTGCGGCAGGCCGGTCAGCGCGACGAGTTCGTCGATCTCGGCGACGCCGGTGAAGGCGCACTCGGGCCGCAGGATGGTTTCGAGCGCACGGAAGGCCGCGGGTATGCCCGCGCCGACGCCCGGATTCCAGGCCGAGGCTTCGCCGGCGGAGGCGATCGCGCCGCCCATCAGCGTCCTCCCGGCAAACAGCGGATCTTGCGTCTCATGTCCCGTCCTTGTGCAGCGCCCAGCATAGCCGATGGCGCAAGGGTCGCCGCCGGCTCCGGGAGTTGGCGCTGGCGATACGGCGCCGGCGCATCCCGCGTCTTGACGTTTTCTTCACGGAGCAAATGATATTAGCAATCCTTAATAGACCATAACCGCAGCAGGACTTTACCGAGTCCGCGGCTTATTCCACGGCGCAGGCGCGGCCGTTTGCCAAAGGGGAAGGATTCATGGACCTGCACAAGGCGCATTGGGGCAAAACCATCTTCTGGGGCGTCGCCACGGCCGCGCTGTACACAGCGATGTTCTCCTGGTCCGACCTGGTCCTGCACCTGGCACACACCACGCCCGATGCCTGCATCGTCGACCAGGGCGGCACCACGCTCTACTATCACAAGGCCGACGCCGCCGCCTGCGCCGCCAAAGGCGGCCACTTCGAGTCCGGCGTCTGGTGGCATGTGCTGCTGCCGATCCTGCTCGCCTTCGCCATATCGATCGTCCATGGCGCCTTCACCGGCCTGTTCTGGGAGGCCATGGGCCTCAAGCCCGCCGCCCGCGACGAAGCCAAGGAATAGCCGGGCCATGGAAGCCACCCAGTTCATCGAACTCAATGCCGCGACGGTATTCCTGCTGGTGCTGATCGGCTTCATCGGCGGCATGGTCTCGGGCTTCATCGGCTCCGGCGGCGCCTTCGTGCTGACGCCGGCAATGATGGCGCTGGGCGCGCCGGCCATGGTGGCGGTGGCTTCGAACATCTGCCACAAGTTCCCCAAGGCGCTGGTGGGCGCCGCCAAGCGCCACAAGTACGGCCAGGTGGACGTCAAGCTCGGCCTGATCCTCGGCCTCTTCGCCGAAGCCGGCATGCTCGCCGGCAAGCACCTGATGGTCGGTATCAGCCAGGCCTTCGGCAAGGTCGGCACCGACCTCTACGTCTCGGCGATTTTCATCGTGGTGCTGGCAGCGGTCGGCGGCTTCGTCCTGCGCGACTACCGCAAGCTGCGCCACGCGCCCCCCGACGAGGAACACGTGGTGCCGCCGCTGGCGCTCTGGGTACGGTCCATCGTCATCCCCGGCACCATGGTGCACTTCGCTGCCATCCAGGGTCGCGTCTCGCTGCTGTTCGTGATTCCGATCGGCTTCGCCACCGGCCTGCTGGCCTCGGCCATCGCCGTCGGCGGCTTCATCGGCGTGCCGGCCATGATCTACATCCTCGGCGTGCCGGCGCTGCTGGCCTCCGGCACCGAACTGGTGATCGCCTTCGTCATGGGCCTCGGCGGCACCTTCCTCTATGGCCTCGAAGGCGCGGTCGACGTGCGCCTGTCCATGCTGATCCTGCTCGGCTCGCTGTTCGGCATCCAGCTCGGCGCCATCGGCACCACCTACGTCAAGGACTACCAGATCAAGCTGGTGATGGCGACGATCATGCTCACCGTGCTGTTCTCGCGGATGTTCTACATCCCCGGCTACCTGTCGCAACTGGGCATGATCGCGCCGCTCGACCACGGCAGCATCGCCACGCTGAAGACACTGGGCGACAGCGTGCTCGCGGTGGCGCTGATCCTCGGCGCGGTGACGGTGCTGACCTCGCTCACCAAGGGCATCGCCGAACACCGCAAGGCCGACTTCGCGCGTCAGCTGGCGGCGGGCCTGGCCGCCTTCACGCCCGCCCAGGGCGGCCTCGAACGCGGCGGCCGCTGGCGCCGCATCCTGCTCGCCACCGACGGCTCCGACTACAGCGAGGGCGCGATCCGCGTCGCCGCGGCGCTGGCGCGGCGCAACGATGCCCGCCTGTTCATCGCCAGCATCGCCGTCTACAACCCCGAATACGCCAGCACCGTGCCGGGGCTGGAGCAGGCGGCGCTCGACCAGGCCGGGCGCAATGTCGCGGGCGCCGTGCAGGCCGCCGCCGGCATCGAGCACGACGTGGTGATCGCCGAGGCCGAAGATCCCTATCGCGGCATCGTGGACGCCGCCAGCGAGGATCGCGCCGATCTGATCGTCATGGGCCGGCGCGGCAAGCGCGGCCTGGCGCGGGCCATGGTCGGCGACGCCACGGCGCGCGTGATCGGCCATGCGCCCTGCAACGTGCTGGTCGCGCCGCGCGGCGCCGCGGACTGGCGCCAGGGCATCCTGGTCGCCACCGACGGCTCGCGCCACGGCGACGCCGCGGCGCAGCTCGCCGGACAGCTGGCACTGGCGTGGTCCTTGCCGCTGACGGTGGTCTCGGCGGTGCTGCCCAGCCACAACGAACAGCGCCGGCGCGAAGCCGTCAGCGCCATCGACCGCGTCAAGGCCGGCCTCGCGGCGCTGCCGGTGACGGTGACCGGCATCGTCGCCGAAGGCCGCCCGGAACAGGTGATCCTCGACCAGGCGGGCAAGGCCGGCGCCGACCTGATCGTCATCGGCACCCACGGCCGCACCGGCCTCGACCGCCTGCTGATGGGCAGCGTCGCCGAACGTGTGATCGGCTTCGCCGCCTGCCCGGTGCTGGCGGTGAAAATATGACGGTCGTGCGCCGGCGCGGCGCCACCATCATGCGGCATGCAGAATCGGGGGCGAAGTAGCCGGCTCCGACGACGATCGCGGCAGGGACTGCCACAGCTTTTCGAGCGCGTCCCGGTCGGTCGGGAAGATGTTTTCGGCACCGATCGCGTCCGTCAGGCCGGTACGATCCATGACGTCGGCCACCTGCTGCTTAATGCCGCTGAAGACCAAGGTAACGCCGCTGGACTTGAAACGGGCGACCAGGTTGAGCAGCATTTCCACGCCCGAGGCGTCGATGTCGTTGATGCCGCTGGCCTTGACCAGGATGCAGGTCATTTCCGGATTCTCCCGCTCCAGTCGCAGCAGCGCGTCCTCGAGGTAGGCAACGTTGACGAAGCGCAGCGCGCCATCGAAGCGCAGGGCTCCGAGACTTGAATGCAGCGGCGGTAGTTGGTGCCTTTCGCTGTCGCGCAGGGTTGCGTCGCTATGCATGCCGAGCAGGGCGATACGCGGCCGCATCATGCGATAAAGCAGCAGCGACAGTGACAGGATGATGCCGGTCAGGATTCCGTTCTGGATGTTGGGTGCAAATGCCAATGTCGTGACAAAGGTCACCGCCGCCGCGATACCGTCGTCGCGCTTGGCGCGCCAGGCATTGGCGAGGGCGCGAAGATTGATCAGGCCGAATACCGCCATCATGATGATTGCGGCCAGAACCGGCTTGGGCAAATGATAGAGCAAGGGTGTCAGGAACAGCAGCGTCAGCAGCACGAACAGTGCGGAAATTATGGACGACAGCCCGGTTCGGGCATCAGCGGCAAGATTCAAAGCCGAGCGCGAAAAAGAGCCGCTGACCGGCATGGACTGGCTGAAGGCCGCCGCCACCTTGGCCAGCCCCTGGCCGATCAGTTCCTTGTTCTGGTCCCAGGGCTGACGCGTTTTGATGGCGATCACCTTGGCGCTGGACATGGCTTCCATGAAGCTGATCAGGGCTATGACGAAGCCGGCGGGCAGCATGTCCATGGTGGCCTTCCAGCCAACCGGCGGCACGCTGAATTCAGGAAGGCCGCGCGGTATCTCGCCGATGACCCTGCCGCCAAGCTCGGCGTAGTTTACGAGGTAGCTGGCGCCCGTCAGCAATGCCACGGTTATCAGCACTCCCGGGAGTTTCGGCGCCAGCCGTTTGAACCCGGCCAGCATGACAATCGCCGCGGCGCCGAAGCCGAGTGACAACTCGTGCAGGGTGTCGATATGGGAAATCACATGCCATATGTCGGCCAGGAAATGCTCGGAATTGTGCATCGAGATGCCCAGCAGCGCGGGCAATTGCGAGAGGCCGATGATCAGCGCGGCGGCGTTGATGAAGCCCATCAGCACTGGATGCGAGAGGAAATTGAGCAGCACGCCGATACGCAGCACGCCGAAGGCAATCTGGAACAGCCCAGAAATCAGGGCCAGCAGGATCACGTAGGAGTAGAAGGCATCGCTGCCGTGGGCCGCCAGTGGCGCGATGCTGGCGGCGGTCAACAGGGAGGTCATCGCGACCGGTCCGGTGGACAACTGCGAAGAGGAACCGAACAGCGCACCGATGATCGTCGGCAGCAGTGCCGCATAGAGGCCGTAATAGGCCGGTACGCCGGCCAATTGCGCGTAAGCCAGCGACTGCGGAATGGCCACCAGCGACACGGTGATCCCGGCGAGCAGATCGCGCCGCAGAGTATCCCCGTTGCGCAGCACGCGCAGCGAATCAGACAGCGAACGCAAGTATTGGGCGGCCGATAACGGCAGGGACACGCCAACGCCCATCACCATGATTCTTCCATGCTGCAGTTTTGCGGCACCAGGCAGCCGGCCACCCGGATCTTGCCGCGCCGACAATGGCGACTTAACGCCGGTTCGGTGGCCGCTGGATGAAACTGGCGGGGGCGCTGCATGAGCTTCCGTGCCCGACTCTGCGCCCCCTGAAACCAGCGTTGTTCGACTTCGACAAGATGACGCTCCGCCATCAGATGCAGTGCTTC
Organism: Rhodocyclales bacterium; assembly: GCA_016192435.1. Lineage (GTDB taxonomy): Bacteria > Pseudomonadota > Gammaproteobacteria > Burkholderiales > Rhodocyclaceae > Sulfuritalea. The sequence continues at coordinate 39,132 of JACPUD010000055.1, forward strand.
TCCAAGATTACCGGCATTGGCAAACTCGGTCATGCGTGAAAGTCGATCGATAAAATCCCGAACAAATGCGTGCATGTGACCTTCCGTGATTGAACGACAAGAAAGGGAGCCCTATGCAGCGACCGTGCCCATCGGGCAAGCACTTGTTCCATAGGTATTTTGATTGCCCCACCCATCCTGTGCAGCGTTTTCAACGCTGCGATATGCAACACACGAGCGCCCATCGGGAGCCGGATAATCTTTGCAAACCCTTGCAGCAAGCTTATCTATAGTAATCGCCACACTCGTTCGATCGTATGTTGCATAATGCGACACACTTGCAAACGCCCTGATCCGATGAAGCTTTTTGGCTTGCACCCTTCGTTGCGCGGAAAAATTGCCTTCGCCTACGCGGCTATCGCGTCACTGACGCTGGCGATTTCCCTGTTCGCCTACGAGGAATTGCGTTTGCTGGAGGACAAGATCCTGCTCGGCGAGCGAGTTTCGGAACTGTTCGATACCGCCCTCGAAATTCGTCGCTTCGAGCGCAATTTCTTTCTCTACAGGCAGGACGCCGACTATCGGGAAAATGTCGACTACAGCAACAAGATGCTCAGGTTGCTCGACAGCAATGCCAAGGATTTCATCACGCTCCGCGCGGGGCAAAGTCTGGCTGAACTGCGCGGCGAACTGACCCGCTACCGGCAGGCGATCGATGCCTGCTTCGTCGCCAACCGCGAGCAGCCCGGCCGCCTGCGGCAATTGGAGCCGCAGGTACGGGGCGCCGGGCAAAACATCGTCGCCGCCAGCGAAGCGGTGGTGACAGCCGAGCGCCAACTGGTCAAGTCCTCGCTGTCGTCGTTCAGGATGATCCTGTTCTTTTCAGTAGCCGGCGTCGCGTTACTGACGATTGCGGTCGGCCAGGCGCTGTCGCGCCGCGTGGTGCAACCGCTGAAGCAGATCGAGGACAACCTCAATGCCGTGGCCCGTGGCAAACGGGGAGCATTGGCCATGCCCGGCGAAGACCGGGAAATCGTTTCGATCGTCACCGCCTTCAACCAGATGCTGAAGGAACGGGAGGAGCGCCAGAGGCATTTGCTGCGCTCTGAAAAGCTCGCCGCGATGGGCACCATGGTGGCCGGTGTGGCGCACGAATTGAACAATCCGCTGTCGAACATATGGTCTTCCTGCCAGATCCTGCTGGAAGACCGGGCGCCGATCATCGGCAGTCCGCAACGCGACATGCTGCGGCAGATCGACGAACAAAGCGTGCGCGCCCGCAACATCGTGCGCTCGCTGCTCGATTTCACCGCCGAGCGCCCGTTTCGCGCGGAGATGCTGCCGCTGGAGGCTCTCGTGCGCCAGACCCTGCGTTTCATCAAGGACGATATTCCGCACGGGCTGGAGATTACGCTGGATATCCCGGCCAATTTCGTCGTCCAGGCCGATCCGCAAAGGCTGCAACAGGCGTTGCTTAACCTCACAAGGAACGCCATGCAAGCTGCCGGCGAAAACGGCCGCGTGATGATCGCTGCCAGCCGGCATGCCGTCGGCGCCACCGCACCCGCGGACCCGGGCCTTGCGCCCTGCCGTGAGACGGCCGCGGTCGACATCCGCGTCAGCGACGACGGCCCGGGAATTCCCCCACAGATCCTGCCGCGCATCTTCGATCCGTTCTTCACCACCAAGGAGGTTGGCAAAGGCATGGGGCTCGGCCTGTTCATCGTCTACCAGATTGTCGAAGAGCACGGCGGCTGCATCTCGGCAGCCAACGAAAATGGTCGCGGCGCCACCTTTGTCATGCGCCTGCCGCAAGGCGGTGAAAGTACATATGCACATGAAAAAACCTGACCGAATCCTGATTGTCGACGACGAGGAAATCGCCGTGCGCAACTTGAGCCACGTCATGATGGCGGAGGGCTACGAGGTCACCACGGCGCATAGCGGCAGCGAAGCACTGGCGTTGCTCGAAAGCCGGCAGTTCGACCTGCTGCTGACCGACCTGCGCATGGAGAGGATCGACGGCATGGTTCTGCTCAAGGCCTGCAAGGAACTCCACCCGGACAGCGAAGTTATCGTCATCACCGGTTATGCCACTACGGAAACCGCGGTACACGCGATGAAACTCGGCGCCTTCCATTACATCGCCAAGCCCTTCCATTTCGACGAAGTCAGGAAAGTCGTCGCCGAAGCGCTGGAAAAATTGCGGCTGCGTCGTGAAAACCAGCGGCTGCGAGCCGAGATCGCCAGCTACCGCGGCAAGGCAAAATTCATCACTCAGGATGCGGCCACCCTGCGCATGCTCGACCTGGCGCGACAGATCGCCCCCACCGACTGCAACGTCCTCGTTACCGGCGACAGCGGCACCGGCAAGGAACTGCTGGTGCAGTTCCTCCATCGCCACAGCGGCCGCCACAGCGGCCCCCTGGTCGCGGTCAATTGCGGCGCCTTCAACAAGGAATTGTTCGCCAACGAGCTTTTTGGTCACGAGCGCGAGGCCTTCACCGGCGCCGCAAGCGCGCGCAAGGGCCTGATCGAAGCTGCGTCGGGAGGCACGCTGTTTCTCGACGAAATCACCGAGATGCCGCCGGAGATGCAGGTCAAGCTGTTGCGCGTCATCCAGGAGAGGGAGGTGCTGCGTCTGGGCGCCACCGTACCGATCAAGGTTGACCTCCGCGTCGTCGCTGCCACCAATCGCGATATCGCGCAGGCTGTCGCGGACCAAGTTCTTCGCCCGGACCTGTACTTCCGCCTCAATGTGGTCACTCTGCACATTACCCCGCTGGCGCAGCGGCCTGACGACATCCCGTTGCTGGCGCAGCATCTTCTGCACAAATTCTCGCTGCAGATGGATAAGCCAGTCTTGGCGATCACGCCCGATGCACTCGAACGCCTGCAGGCCTATGCCTTCCCCGGCAACGTGCGCGAACTGGAAAATATCATCGAGCGCGGGGTGGCAATTTCCGTCGGCGACACCCTCGGGCTGGAGCAGTTGCCACCTCATCTGCGATCCGGCGAGCTCGCCGTTTTCCGCAAGAAGAATGGCCGCATACCGACCCTGGACGAGCAGGAGCACGATTACATCCGCTGGGTGCTCGACGCAGTCGGTGGCAACCAGACTCTCGCCGCACAGGCGTTGGGCATCAACCGCAGCTCGCTCTGGCGCAAGCTCAAAACCAGGAGCGCCGATGACCATCCCACACCCCAATGACGCCGCCGCCGTATCGCCAGCGCCAACTCTCACCACTGCAAAATAGTCCGGCCATGCCCACAGCAGCATCCCTCAACCATTCGCCGCAGAAAACCGCGCCCCTGAAAATCCTGGTGGTCGAGGACAACCCGGATCTGGCCGCCAACCTGGTCGATTACCTGGAAGCACGCGGCCATCTGGTGGATGCGGCCGGCGACGGCCTGAGCGGACTGCATCTGGCCAGCAGCCAGAGTTTCGACGTGATCCTGCTCGACCTGATCCTGCCCGGCATGGACGGCATCGCGCTGTGCCGTCGTCTGCGTGAGGAAGTCGGCAAGGCGACGCCGATCCTGATGCTGACCGCGCGCGACACCCTCGACGACAAGATCGCCGGCCTCGAAGCCGGCGCCGACGATTACCTGGTCAAGCCCTTCGCCCTGCGCGAGGTGGCCGCGCGCATCCTGGCGCTGGCAAGACGCGCCCAGGCCAGCGTGGCGCAGGGTGAGTTGCGCGTGGCCGACCTGTGCTTCGACACCGCGACCTTGCGCGTCACGCGCGGCGGCCGTGACATCGCCCTGCCGCCGATCCCGCTGCGCATGCTCGAAACTCTGCTGCGCGCCTCGCCGCGCGTGCTCGGCCGCGAGGAAATGGAGCGCGCCATCTGGCACGACGCGCCGCCGGATTCCGACGCCCTGCGCAGCCACCTGCACCTGCTGCGCGCCGCGATCGACAAGCCTTTCCGCCAACCCTTGCTGCACACCCTGCGCGGGCTCGGCTGGCAGATCGCCGCACCCGAACCGGCCGACCCCGCCGACGATGGCACGCCGCCGTAGTCTTCGTCTGCGCGTCGCCATGGCCTTCGCCGGCCTGGGCGCCGCGCTGAGCCTGCTGCTTAGCCTCGGCATCTGGTTCGCCACCCTCGACGTGTCGCAGCGACTGATGGATCAGACGCTGAAGGCCGAGCTGGAGGACTACATGGCGCGCCGCGCGCGCAATCCGAACTCGCTGCCGCCGGCCGCCGCCAGCCTGCGCGGCTATTCCATGGCCTCCGGCTCCTCGGGCGCCGACCTGCCGCCGTCCCTGCGCGCCCTGCCTGCGGGCCAGCACGAAATCGAACTCGACGGCATCCCGTATCGCGCGGCGGTCGCCGAACAGGACGGCAGCCGCTATGTGATCCTGTTCGACGAGGTGCGGCAGAAGCGCCGCCAGCAGCGCTTCCTCGGCTACCTGGTGGCCGGCGCGGTAATGATGACCCTGCTCGCCGCGGTGGGCGGCCTGTGGCTGGCCGGGCGCGTGATCGCACCGGTCACCGAACTGGCGCGGGCGGTGACCGAGGCCGACCCGGAAAGTCCGCCGCGCCTGCCGGCCATCGCGGCCGCCGCCGCCCCGGGCGACGAGATCGACGAACTGGCGCATGCCTTCGAGCGCTACCTGGCGCGTCTGGCCGCCTTCGTCGAGCGCGAACGCAGCTTCGCCGCCGATGCCAGCCACGAACTGCGCACGCCGCTGGCGGTGATCCGCGGCGCCGCCGAGGTGCTCGCCGAAGACCCGGGGCTGGACTCAGCGCAGCGCGAACGCGTGGCGCGCATCGAACGCGCGGCCGAGGAAATGGCGCAACTGATCGCCGCGCTGCTGCTGCTGGCGCGCGAGGACTACGCACCGCTCGACGAAACCTGCGATGCGACGCGCCTTGCCGCTGCCTGCATCGAGCGCTATCGCACGCTGGCGGCGTCGCGCGGCACGACGCTGAAACTCGACGCACCGGCGACGGTGGAACTCAAGGTGCCGCCGGCGCTGTTTGCCATCGTCATCGCCAACCTGGTGCACAACGCGGTGGCCCATACGCGCGATGGCGTCATCGCGGTCGCGCTCGACCCCGCGTCGCTGACGGTGGAGGACAGCGGCAGCGGCATCGGCGACGAGGCGCTGGCCCGCGTCTTCGAGCGCCACTACCGCGGACCCGAGAGTGCCGGCACCGGCATCGGCCTGTTTCTCGTCAAACGCGTCTGCGACCGCCTCGGCTGGCAGGTCGCGCTGCGCAGCGATCTCGAGAAAGGCACTACGGTCACCCTGGGCTTCACGACTTCTTGACGCTACCTTCACGCGGCAACGCCTAGCATGACCGTTTGCTCCCGGCATCCTGCCGGCTTTGAGTCAACATTACGATCTGCTAATATTCATGGCTTCCGTCCTGCCACAGTCCTTCGGCGACACGCCGACTCCCGCCAACATGAAACTGCCTGCCGGCCCGCTGGCCAGACTTTTCCCCTTCCTGTTGTGGTGGCCGCTGATCACCCGCCGCTCGTTGCGCGACGACCTGCTGGCCGGCTTCAGCGGCGCCCTGATCGTGCTGCCGCAGGGCGTCGCCTTCGCCACCATCGCCGGCCTGCCGCCGCAATACGGCCTCTATGCGGCGATGATGCCGGCGGTGATCGGCGCGCTGTTCGGGTCGAGCTGGCACCTGGTCTCGGGGCCGACCACGGCGATTTCGATCGCCGTTTTCGCCGCGCTGTCGCACCAGGCCGAACCCGGCTCGGCGCAGTACATCAATCTGGTGCTGACGCTGACCTTCCTGGTCGGCGTGTTCCAGCTGGTGCTGGGACTGGCGCGCATGGGCGCCCTGGTGAATTTCATTTCGCACACCGTGGTGATCGGCTTCACCGCCGGCGCGGCGATCCTGATCGCGGCGAGCCAGGTGCGCAATTTCTTCGGCATCGACATTCCGCGCGGCACGCCCTTCTACGAAATCATCCGCCAGTTGATCGTGCAGGCCGGCAACATCAATCCCTGGGTCGCCGCCATCGGCGGCGTCACGCTGGCCACCGGCATCCTCGCCCGCCGCTACCTGAAGAAGATTCCCTACATGATCGCGGCGATGATCGTCGGCAGCATCGTGGCGGAAATCCTCAACCTCTGGCAGGGCCAGGATTCCACCGGCATCAAAACCGTCGGCGCCCTGCCCGCCCAGTTGCCGCCGCTGTCGATTCCCGACTTCTCGCTCGACACCTTGCGCCATACCCTGGGCCCGGCACTGGTCATCACCATGCTGGCGCTGACCGAGGCAGTGTCGATTTCGCGCGCCATTGCGGTGCGCTCCGAGCAGCGCATCGACGCCAACCAGGAATTCATCGGCCAGGGCCTGTCCAACCTGGTCGGGTCGTTTTTCTCGGCTTACGCATCGAGCGGTTCCTTCAACCGCAGCGGAGTGAACTACGAAGCCGGCGCGCGCACACCGCTGGCCTCGATCTTCGCCACGGCCTTCCTGCTGCTGGTGCTGCTGCTGGTGGCGCCGCTTGCCGCCTACCTACCGAATGCGGCCATGGGCGGCATCCTGTTCCTGGTGGCCTGGGGCCTGATCGACTTCCACCACATCACGCATATCTGGCACACCAGCAAGGCCGAATCGGTAATCCTCGGCGCGACCCTGGTCGGCACCCTGTTCAATCTCGAAGCCGGGATATTCATCGGCGTCTTCCTCTCGCTGGTGATGTATCTCTACCGCTCGTCGAAGCCCGAGATCGTGCCCCTGGTGCCGGCGCCCGAGGAAGGCGCCTATCACTTCGTGCGTGCCAAGGGACGGCCCGAGTGCCCGCAACTGCGCATCGTGCGCGTCAACGGTTCGGTGTATTTCGGCGCCGCCAGTTACGTGCAGCAGGCCTTGCAGCAGATCGACGAGGACAACCCACAGCAGAAATCGGTGCTGATCGCTGCCGCCAGCCTCAATACCATCGACATCGCCGGCGCCGAAATCCTGGCGCAGGAAGCGCGGCGGCGGCGGCGCCTGGGCGGCGGCCTGTATTTCTACCGCCTGAATCAGGCGAACCACCAGTTTCTGCGCCAGGGCGGCTACACCAAAGACATCGGCGAAGGCGCCTTCTTCCCGGTGATGACCGACGTCACCAGCGCGCTGTACTGGACTCTCGACCCGGACATCTGCCGCACCTGCAAGACGCGCATCTTCAAGCCCTGCACCGGCAAGCTGCTGCCCGACGGCTTCCGCCGCCAGCGCCTGCTGCTGGCCACCGACGGCAGCGAGTTCAGCCATGCGCCGCAGGAAATCGCCATCGCGCTGGCCAGGAGCTTCGGCGTCACGCTCGACGTGATGACCTCGGTGCCGACCGCGGAAGATGATGAAATGGCCCGCGCCCGGCTCGCGGTGGCCACCCGCACGGCGCTGGTGGCCGGGGTCCATGCCGAGGAAATCGTGCGCCACGGCAAGCCGGCGGTGAAGGAAGTGATCGCCGCCGCCAAGGCGGCCGACACCAACATCCTGATCATCGGCCGCCGGCCGCCGCGCGGCGACCTCAAGGAACGCCTGCTGGGCGACATCGCCGAGCAGATCATCGACCAGGCCCACTGCCATGTGCTGATCGCCGGCTGGCAGTCGCACATGTGGCGGCAGCGCATCCTGGTCGTCTGCGACGGGTCGATGGACAGCGACCGCGTCGCCGAACTCGCCGGCCAGATCGCCAAAACCACGCGCACCCCGCTGACCCTGGTGGCGACGGTGGCCATCGACAAGGACCGCGAGAACGCGGTCGACGATCTGGCGCAGAAGGCCGCCCGGATCCGCGTCGAAGGCATCGAATGCGACAGCCTGATCGTCGAAGGCACTCCGGAGCAGGCGATCCCGGCCGCGGCGCATCAACTCGGCGCCGATCTGGTGGTGATCGGCTATCAGCAGAGCCTGGGCCGCGGCATGGCCGACCAGGTCATCGGCCGCCTCGACTGCGCCGTGCTGGTGGTGCGCTCCGGCGCCGAGGCGCCGGCCATCGACAGCGCGGTGGCGAAACAGGCCTGACGCCGGGGCGCCAGCGCCAACTTTCCGGCCGCTGCGCCATAATCGGGCATTCCCCCACCACAGGAAGCCCGCCATGGGACACCGCCTCTCGAAAATCTACACCCGTACCGGCGACGCCGGCACCACCGGCCTCGGCGACGGCTCGCGCACCGCCAAGAATTCCGCCCGCGTCGCCGCCATGGGCGACATCGATGAGCTCAACTCGCTGCTCGGCGTGATCCTCTGCGAGGAGCTGCCGGCCGACGTCCGCGAGCTGTTCACCGGGATCCAGCACGACTTGTTCGATCTCGGCGGCGAAATCTCGATACCCGGCGCGACGCTGCTCAAAGCCACGCAGCCGGCGCGACTGGAAGCCGCCATCGACCGCTACAACGCCGATCTCGGCCCGCTCAAGGAATTCATCCTGCCGGGTGCAGGAATTCCCCTTCCCCCCAGCCCCCTTCCCGAAGGGGGTGACGACGGTTCGCGGACTGCGTCCGCTCCGGGTGGTGAAACGCGCGACTCGGGGCGGCCCAGCGCCGCGCGCGCTGCCGCGCTGACCCACCTCGCGCGCACCGTCTGCCGCCGCGCCGAACGCATGACAGTGGCACTGGCCGCCGAGGAAGCCGTCTCCGACGCGGGGCGGCAATACCTGAACCGCCTCTCCGACCTGCTGTTCGTGCTCGGCCGCTGGCTCAACAAGGCCGCCGGCGGTGGCGACGTGTTGTGGCAGAAAGGCAGGAACGCCTGACGCTGCGCGCCGCCGGCGCCCCGCACGGCGATCAGGCCTGAATCGGTGCGGGCTGCAGATCGAGCGTGCAGCGCACGATGCCGGCTTCTTCGGCGCGCCCGAAACTGAAGCCGAAGGCCTTGAGCAGGTTCAGCATCGGCTGGTTGTCGTACATCACGTCGCCGGTGAAGCTGCGGATGCCGCGCGCGGCGGAATAGTCGATCATCTTGCGCAGCAGGCCGGAGCCCAGACCCTGGCCCTTCAAGTCGGAGCGGATGATGATGGCGAATTCGGCGACAGGGCTGTCCGGTGCGGCGACGGCGCGCACCACGCCGAGGGTTTCCGGCTTGCCGTCGGCGCCGGTGGCGCTGGCGATGAAGGCCATTTCGCGGTCGTAGTCGATCTGCGTCAGGCGGGCCATGTCGCGGCGCGGAAGCTCCTTGATGTAATGGAAGAAGCGGTAGACCAGGTCCTGCTCGCTCATCTGCGAGAGGAAGGCATAGTGGGCCGCCTCGTCTTCCGGGCGTATCGGGCGGAACAGCACCGGCCGCCCGTTGCGCAGCGTAGCCGCCTGTTCCAGCGCCTGCGGATAGGGCTGGATCGCCAGGCGGTAGGGGTTGATCGGTGCCGCGGATAACTGGATGTGGGCATCGACCACGGTCACGCCCAAGTGGTCGGCGAACAGCGGATTGATGTCGAGTTCGACGATCTGCGGCAAGTCGATCAGCAGTTGCGAGACCTTGGTCAGCACCAGGGCGATCGCCTCGCGATCCGCCGCCGGATAGCCGTGGTGGGTCTCGAGCAAGGCCGCGGCACGGCTGCGACGGATCAGGTCATGGGCCAGCGGCAGGTTCAGCGGCGGCAATCCCACCGACATGTCGCGGAAGACTTCCACGGCGCGTCCGCCTTCGCCGAAAATGATCAGCGGGCCGAACAGCGGATCGCTGGCGACGCCGACGATCAGTTGTCGCGCCTGGCCGCGCGGGACCATGGCCTGGACGTTGAAACCACCGATCGTCACCTCGGGGCACATCAGGCGCGCCCGCTCGATCATGCCGCGGGCGGCGGCAGCCACCGCCTCGGCGGTTTCCAGGTTGAGCGCGACGCCGCCGATGTCCCACTTGCGGCGCAGGTCGCGCGACATCACGGTCAGGGCCACCGGCAGGCCGATGCGCTGCGCAAGCTGCGCCGCCTGCTGCGGATCCGCCGCCGGGTAGGTCGGCACGACGGCGATGCCGTAGGCGGAAAAGATGGCCTTCGATTCCGCCTCGGTGAGCCGGGTTCTGCCTTCTCCCAGCGCTCCGCCCACGATGCTGCGCGCGCCCTCGACGTCGGGGCTGAAGCTGCTGGGGATCGACGGCGGCACCTGCATCAGCAGCTCGCGCGCCAAACGATGATTGTCGATGTGGAGAAAAGCCCGCGCCCCATGCCCCGGCGTGGCGAAGGTCGGAATGCCGGCGTCGACGAAGCGCATGCGTTCGGCGCCGACGCTCTCGTCACCGATCCAGCAGGTCAGCAGGTTGCAGGTGATGGATTGCGCGGCCTTGATCACCGTCTCGGCGATGTCGCGGCTATTGGTGAGCGCATTCGGCGTGTGCATCACGAGTATCGCGTTGGCCGCGTTTTCCTCGCAGAGCGCCTTGAGCACCGCCGCGTAGCGCTCGGCGCTGGCGTCCACGCGAATGTCGATGGGATTGCGGCCGTCCCAGCTCGGCGGCAGGATGCGCCGCAGCCGCGCCACGGTCTGCTCGCTCAGCGCCGGCATCGCATAGCCGCCCAGATACAGGCTGTCCTCGGCCATGATGCCGCCGCCGCCGCCGTTGCTGATGGCCACCAGGCGGCTGCCGCTCATCGGCCGCGAACGCACCACGGTCTCCACGGCGCCGAACAGTTCGTCGAGATGCTCGACGCGCAGGATGCCGGCGCGGCGCAGCACCGCGTCGAACACGTCGTCGCTGCTGATCAGGTTCGGCATGTCGAGGAACAGCGGATCGGCAACGGCCGGCAGGTGCGGCGCGCGGCCGGCCTTGATCGCCACCACCGGCTTGTTGCGCGCCGCCGCCCGCGCCGCCGCCATGAAGCTGCGCCGGTCGCGGATCGATTCGATGTAGAGCAGGATGGCCTGGGTATCCGGATCACTGGCGAGAAAATCGAGGACTTCGCCGAAGCCGATATCCAGCGCGTCGCCCAGCGAGACGAAGTGGGAGAAGCCGACCTTCTTCGGCAGCGCCCAGTCGAGCACCATGGTGCCGACGGCATCGGACTGCGAAACAAAACCGAGCTTGCCCGGCTGCACCCGCATCTGGGAAAAGGTGGCGTTGATTCCCGACTTCGGCACCACGATGCCCAGCGTACTGCCGCCCAGCAGGCGCACGCCCTGGCGCCGCGCGGCTTCGAGGATCACCTCGGCCAGCGGTCGCCCCCCGGCGTCGAGCGTGGTCGACAGATAGCCGGCCATGATGATCGCGGCGCGCGTGCCGCGACGGCCGAGATCGTCGATCAGGGCGGGAATCGTCGCCGCCGGCGTGCAGATGATCGCCAGGTCGGGCGTCTGCGGCAGGGCCGCAATCGTCGGGTAGGTCAGCACCCCGGCGACCGCCTCGCGCTTCGGGTTCACCGGCATGATGACGCCGCCGAATCCGCCGGCCAGCAGGTTGCGCATCAGCACGTTGCCGATCCGCTGCGGGCGCGCACTGGCGCCGATCACGGCAATGCTTTGCGGATTGAACAGGCTTTGCAGGAAATGGAAACTCATGGCGAGACCATCATGACGGATTGGGAATGGGCCACCGGCGCCGGAGCGTACATGCTACGTCATCGTACCCGCTCGCCTTGCCATGCAGCGTCCGCAAGCGGCAAATAGTGGCGCCTGGGCCGCGGCGGCCACCGCCCTCCGGCGAGCTAAAGCCTACTTTTTAGTATGGTTTTAAGTTTATGTTTTATAACTGATTTACATCAATTTCTCGGCGCTGTGAAAGATGCATAGTGGGCTCACCCTAACCCACAGGTACAACGTCATGCATGTTCATCTCTCCCCCGATTCGATCTATCCCTTCGACGCCCGCGGCATCGCCAAGCGTTTTCGCCATGCCGCGATTTTCGGTGCGCTCGACGCGCTGCGCGCCGGCGAAACCATGCGTTTCGTCAACGACCACGATCCGCTGCCGCTGCTCGATCAGTTGGTGCAGCGCTATGGCGATGCGGTGGAAATCACCTACCGCCAGCGCGAGCCGGGCAACATCGTGATCGACTTCATCAAGAAGCAATAGGACGGTGCAGACGCCGGCCTTCTACGCTCAGGTACGCCGCCTGAGCGTGTATGACCCGCTCGCCGAGTTCCTCGGCGCGGCGGAAAATGGCCGCATCGAATACGCTTACCTCGATGCGGTCAAGCTGGCCGGCCACTCCTGCCCCACGGTGGCCTCCGCCTACTGGATGACCTTGAAGGCGCTGACCAGCCTGTACCCCGACTCATTGCCGGGGCGCGGCGGAATTCGCGTCGAGTTTCGCCAGGATCAGTTGTCGGGCGTCACGGGCGTCATGGCCAATGTCGTCACCCTGCTCACCGGCGCCACCCATGACACCGGCTTCAAGGGCCTCGGCGGACGTTTCGACCGGCGCCGGCTGCTGTATTTCTCGGCCGAGGTCAGGGAGGAAATCCGCTTTACCCGCATCGATACCGGCCAGGCCGTCGACATCGCGGCGCGCCTGCAGTCGGTGCCCTTCGCGCCGCAAACCATGGCGCTGATGCAGAAGTGCCTCGACGGCAGCGCCACACCGGAAGAAACCGCCGAATTCCGCGAATGCTGGCAGGCACGGGTGCGCACGCTGCTGCTGGAGCATGGCGACGATCCCGAGGTGTTTGTGCTGCGCCCGGTGAGCGAACCGTAGGGCGAACCCGTAGGGCGAACCCGTGGGGCGGACCCGTGGGGCGGACCCGTGGGGCGGACCCGTGGGGCGGGCTGTAGGGCGGACTTCAGTCCGCCATCCACCTCTGGCCGACTGAAGTCGGCCCTACACCGCCATCCACCCCTGGCCGACTGAAGTCGGCCCTACACCGCCATCCACCCTTGGCCGACTGAAGTCGGCCCTACTCGGCCCTACTCGGCCCTACTCGGCCCCACATCGCCATCCAGCTAGCGGATGCGCGAGCGCCGGGCTTCCATGCAATCCATGAGTTGGGCACTGACGCTGCGCAGCCGCTGGTTGAGCAGCATCAGCAGTTCCATCATCAGCTTGACGCCGATGCGCGGCTCTTCGGCGATGATGCGCGACAGGCTTTCGCGATCGAGCACCGCGACTTCGACCGTGTCGAGCGCGACGCAACTGGCGAAGCGCGGCTCGCCGTCGATCAGCGACATCTCGCCCAGCGTCTTGCCTGGACCGGCGGTGCCCATGATCTGCGCCAGGCCGCGCACGTCCTTCTTGACGATCTCGACGCTGCCGTCGAGCAGCAGCAGCATGAAGTCGCCGTTGTCGCCCTCGCGGATGATCTCGGTGCCCAGCGGCGCGCGGTAACAGCGCATGTAGCGGGCGAGGCCTTCCAGCTCATCCGGCTCGAAGTCCTCGAACAACTGGATGACCTCGATGATCTCGCGGATGCGGCCGACGAAGGGCACGGCATCGCCGAGATACTCGACATTCGGGATTTGGTCGATCGCGCTCATGGTTATGGCATTGTAACTCCGCCCAGCAGCGCCAGCACCAGCAGCAGCCAGCCCGCCGTGGCCGCCAGCAGGTGCGGGTCGGAGAGCAGGTCCTGCGCCGGATCGCCGCCGCCGCCGCGGGTATGCAGGCGCCACAGGTAGCGCAGCATGCCGTAGAGCACGAAGGGCACGGTCGCGATCAGGCCGCGCGTGCCGTGCAGGGCGACGGTTTCCGCGCTGACGGTATACAGCGCGTAGGAAATCACCGTGCCGGCCGCTGCGATGCCGATGAACTGATCCAGCATCGGCGCCGTGTAGTGTTCCAGCACGCGGCGGTGGCCGGCGCTTTCCTCCAGCAGCGCCTTGAGTTCGGCGCGGCGCTTGGCGAAGCCGAGGAACAGCGTCAGCATCAGGCCGCACAACAGCAGCCATTGCGAAGGCGCGATATCGAGGCCCAGGGTGCCGGCCAGGATGCGCAGCATGAAACCCGACGCGATGATGAATACGTCGAGGATCACGACGTGCTTGAGGCGGTAGCTGTAGGCGATGTTGAGCACGACGTAGGCGAGGAAGATCCAGGGCGCGGAACCGGCCCAGAGCCAGGCGATGCCGCCGCCTGCCAGCAGCAGCGCGGCGGCCAGAACGACGGCGGCGGCCACGCTGACGGTGCCCGCCGCCAGCGGCCGGGCCTTCTTTTTCGGATGTAGCCGATCCTGCTCGCGGTCGATCAGGTCGTTCATCACATACACGGCCGAGGCCAGCAGGCAGAACGCGGCGAAGGCGGCCAGCGCCTGCCCGAGCTTGACCGGATCGGTCCAGGCATGGCCGAACAGCAGGCCGACGAAGACGAAGCCATTCTTCAGCCACTGGTGGGGCCGCAGCAAACGCAGCAGCGCCGGAATCAGCGGCGACATGCTTCCACCGCAAAGTATCGATCGCACATATAGCAGGCAGTTTGCGGCAGCCAGGCCGGAATCGCATAGTACTTTTGCCGCACCTTCGCCAGCACGCCTTCGCGGTAGGCCGCATAGTCGAAGCCCACGGCCTTGACGCGCCAGAAACGCGCGCCGCGGATCTCGAAGCTGTCGCTGCTGACCTCGCGGAAATACTTGCGGTAGTCATCGAGATTCGGCGCCGATTTCCTCAGGATCAGAAAATTGCGGCCCGCCAGCGCACGGAAATCCGTCACCAGATCGTCGTGACGCGCATGGCTCGACGCCTCGCCGAAGACCACCACGTACTGGCGCAGGTTGTAGCCCAGGGTCACGGCATTCGAATAGCCGTCCATCGCCAGCACCCAGTCCTGCCGGTACGGTTCCAGTTCACGCGCCAGCGCCTGGTGCTCGAAAGTCAGCACGATGCCGTCATAGAGGCGGGTCTTCTGCCAGGTTTCCAGCGGCACGCGCGAAACGACCAGGATCGCCGCGATGTGGAACGTGGCGAAGCCGACGAAGAACAGCCCGAGCCGCCGCAAGCTGGCCGGCGCCAGGCGCAGCGTGAGCCAGATCAGGGCGAAGGGGACGAAGGACAGCAGCCAGTGCAAACCGATTTGCTTGACCAGGGCGAGCAAGGCGAACAGCAGGAAGGGCAGCCAGGCCAGGGTCGTCAGCGCCGGGATGGCCAAAGAGTTGGCGCTGGCGACACGGCGCCCGTCGTCGCGCAAGCGCCAGGCCAGCCAGAGCACCGGCGGCCCCAGCACATAAATCAGCGTCAGGGCATAGAGCAGCGGCGTCTTGATCGACCAGCCGGCATCGCCGTGGCGATTGACGAAGTTGAACATGTAGTTCGGCCAGCAGTTGGCGCTGTTCCACCAGGCCATCAGCGCCAGCGCCGGCAGCGTGCAGGCGTAGGCGATGGCCAGTCCCGCCCAGGCGCCGGGCGTGCGCCTGCGCAGCACGTCGACCAGATAGGCGAAGCCGAGAATCGCCGCGAAGTACTTGGAGAGTACGGCACCGGCCAACAACAGGCCGGCGGCCAGATACCACCTTGGCGCGTCGTCCTGCGACGCACGAACCCAGGCCAGACCGGAGAGCACGCTGCAATAGATCAGCGGCGTGTCGGTGGTGATGAACACATTCCAGACATTCACCGGCGCCAGCAGCACCAGCGTCGCCGCCCACAGCCTGCGTTCCTCTCCCAGCCCGGCGGCGACCAGTCGCGGCAGCGCCCAATACACCGCGAGGGCGAGCAGCGCCGGCTGCAGGATCACCGGCAGGCGCAGCCACCATTCGGCGTCGCCGAACTGCAGCAAGGCGGCGAGCCACCAGCCGATCAGCGGCGGATGGTCGTAAAAGCCCCAATCCGGCTTCCAGCCCCACCAGATGAAATAGGCCTCGTCGCCGCTGATCGGAAACGCCGCCGCCAGCCAGAAGCGGAAGGCCAGCGTGAGGACCAGCAGCGCGGCGAACAGGCGGCCGGTCATGGCGCGCTTACTTTTCGGCCAGGGCTACGCGGCGCGCCTTGACCGCGTTGGCGAGGATCTCCAGCGCCACCAGCGTGTCATCCCAGCCGAGACAGGCATCGGTGACCGAAACGCCGTATTCGAGCGGCTTGCCCGGGCTCAGGTCCTGGCGGCCTTCCTTGAGATGCGATTCGATCATGACGCCGAAGATACGGTCTTCGCCGGCCGCCATCTGCGCCGCAATGTCGCGCGCGACGTCGATCTGGCGCTTGAACTGCTTGCTGCTGTTGGCATGCGAGAAATCGACCATGACGCGCGCGGCAAGGCCGGCCTTGCCCAGTTCGATGCATGCCGCATCGACCGCGGCGGCATCGTAGTTCGGCGCCTTGCCGCCGCGCAGGATGACGTGGCAATCCTCGTTGCCGTTGGTCGAGACGATGGCCGAGTGGCCGGCCTTGGTCACCGAAAGGAAATGGTGCGGGCTGGCCGCGGCCTTGATCGCATCGACGGCGATGCGGATGTTGCCGTCGGTGCCGTTCTTGAACCCGACCGGACACGAGAGGCCCGAGGCCAGTTCGCGATGCACCTGCGATTCCGTGGTGCGGGCGCCGATCGCGCCCCAGCTGATGAGGTCGGCCGTATATTGCGGCGTGATGGTGTCGAGGAACTCGGTACCGCAGGGCAGGCCCAGTTCGTTGATCTCCCACAAGAGCTTGCGCGCCAGGCGCAGGCCGTCGTTGATACGGAAGCTGCCGTCCATGCGCGGGTCGTTGATCAGGCCCTTCCAGCCGACCGTGGTGCGCGGCTTCTCGAAATACACCCGCATCACGATCACCAGGTCGTCGGCCAGGCGATCCATTTCCTGCCGCAGCCGGCGCGCGTATTCCATCGCCGCTTCGTAGTCGTGGATCGAACAGGGGCCGACGACGACGACCAGCCGGCCGTCGGCGCCGTGCAGCACGCGATGCACGGCCTGGCGCGCCTGGTAGGTGGTCTCGGCCGCGGCATCGGTGGTGGGAAACTCGCGCAGGATGTGGCCGGGAGGCGAGAGTTCCTTGATCTCGCGGATGCGTACGTCGTCGGTTATATGCTTCATGCTTTGGCCTGGATGCGGGCAAAAATGCAATTCTACCGGAGGAGCCCGCCACGCCCGGCCCGCGGGGAACAACAATCCATGCCGCGCCAACGGCCGTTGTGGCGCAACCCGGCATGCACCCGGCCCAATTCGCCAAGCGCGCACGACAGGGGTATGCTTTCGCCGTAACAAAGGGAGGTGAACCATGTTCCAGGTACGCATCCACGGCCGCGGCGGCCAGGGGGTGGTGACCGCGGCGGAAATGCTCTCGGTCGCGGCTTTCGACGAGGGGCGCCACGCCCAGGCCTTTCCCAGCTTCGGCTCCGAGCGCATGGGCGCACCGGTGGTGGCCTTCTGCCGCATTTCCGACCGCGAGATCCGCCTGCGCGAGCCGATCATGGAGCCCGACGCGATCATCATCCAGGACCCGACCCTGCTGCACCAGGTCGACGTCTTCGCCGGCCTGAAGCAGGACGGCTACATCCTGATCAACACCAACAA
>JACPUD010000056.1 GCA_016192435.1 Rhodocyclales bacterium
AGCGAGCCCGGCCGCCACTGCGCGATATTTCCTGATTGTCTGGTTCATATGTCTCGTTCCGACGATGCGTTTGAGCGACCCGCGAGTGGAATCGCCTTCCAGTTTGAAAAGCGCCTCCGTAAATCTTCATAAATTACATTACTAAATTTATCGTTGTATCTGATTCAAACAGACTTTTTTAACGAAAACAAGCTGTTTTCGGTATTCGTGGCTAAGTCGACTGGGTACTAGTGTTTCTTTTCTGCAACAAAGCATTCTTCGTGGCTTGGTCGATCGGCGCCTGGGAAAAGGCCGAGTTTTGACAATGGCTTGTGCGGGAATGTTAATAAATTACAGAAGACTATTCCCGTCGTCGCCCGGGTGGGCGTCGATAAATGACAACGGTATTCCTGGCGCGCGGCGCGGCGCGGGTTGTGATGGGGACTACTTGGCGCGGGTGGCGATGTAGTCGGCAACGATCTTGAATTCGTTGCCCTTCATGTCGTCGGTGACGCCCTCTTCCTTGTGCGTCTTGTTCTTGGTCAGGCGCGCAACGACGCATTCCCAGTCGCCCTTGTACTTCTCCTGGATCTGTTTCATCGGGGGGCCGGTCTTCTTCTGCACATAGGCATGGCATTGCGGGCAGCCGACGCGGTCGATGACCGCCTTGGCGCCGGCTTCGTCGATAGCGCCGAGCGGGGCTCCGGTCGGGGCCGCGCAGGGCGGCAGATCGGAACCGTCGCGATACGCGATCTTTTTTCTGGCGCCGGGTTTGGCCGTTTCCTCCTTGGCTGCGGGCTCCGCCTTGGCGGCTGCTTCGGGTTTCTTCACCTGTGCCTGTGCTTCCGCTTCGCGTTTCTGGGCGGCGAGGGTCTCGGCTTTCGTCTTTGCTTCGGCTTCCCGCTTGGCGCGTTCGTCGGCGTCACGCTTCTGCAATGCGAGCGCATCGGCCTCGCGTCTGGCTTTCGCCTCGGCTTCCTGCTTGGCGGCACGCTCGTCGGCTTCGCGTTTTTTTGCGGCCAGGGCCTCTGCATCGCGCTTTGCTGCTGCCTGTGCTTCGGCCTCGCGTCGGGCGCGTTCTTCGCCTTCGCGCTTGATCGCATCCAGTGCTGTGGTGTCCTTACGGGCCTTGGCGTCGGCTTCGCGTCGGGCAAGCTCGGCCTTTTCCTGTTTGGCGGCGGCCTCCTTGCTGGCCTGGGCTTCTGCGTCGCGTTTGGTCAGGGCCTTGGCCTCGGCTTCCTGCCTAGCCTTGGCGGCGGCGTCTTTCTTGGCTTGGACCTTGGCTTCGGCCTCCTGCCTGGCCTTGGCGGCGGCTTCCTGCCTGGCCTGGGCCTTGGCTTCCGCGGCCGCCTTGGCCTTGGCTGCAGCTTCCTGCTTGGCCAGAGCCTTGGCTTCCGGACTGCCGGGTTTCGGCTTTGCGGCTGTCGCCGCCTCCTGCTCGGCGTAGGTGGTCGCAGCCAGCCATTCCGCAATTGCCCGAATCTCGTCAGCGGATATGGATTTGAGTTCGCCGGCATGCCCGGCGGCAGCGGAAATCGCAGCGGATGCTTGCGCCGGATTGCCCTTCAAGGCGGACTTCATGTTTTTCACCGAAGGCGCGATGCTGCGCGCTTCGTAGAAATGACACAGGGCGCAATTCTTCTGCTTGAACAGCAAGCGGCCGTTGGCGCCGGACTGTGCCTGGGCGCCGAATGCCGCCAGTGCGCCCAGCGCAAGGGCGGCGGCGCGCAGCGAGATGCGGAACGGCCGTGGCTTCATCGAATCGGCCTCAGTCGCTTTGCTTGTTGAAAAATTCCATGGCCTTGACCAGGCTGCGGCGCATGCGGTTGAAGGCGGAGCTGAGCTGGGCGACTTCGTCGTTGCCTTTCTCGTTGAATTCACCCATCTCGAAATTGCCTTTGCTGATCTCGTCGGCAATTGCCGCCATTTCGCTCAAGCGGCTGGTGATCAGCGCGGTCAGCATCAGGTTGAGGAGGATGAAGACGGCGACAAAAACCCCGGTCAGCGTGCCCATGAAGGTCGTAAACATTCGCTGGGCATTGGCAATCGGCACCGACAGCGGAACGCTGACGATCTGCGCGCCGACAATTTCCTTGAGCTTCCAGCCGTAGCCGTTGTCGCCATAGATCGCGACCATTTTCGGCGGTGCCTTTTCCGGCGTGGTGTGGCAGCCCAGGCAACCGGACTGCTTGATCTGGATCGGTCGTGCGAGATAGAGGTAGGGACCCTTGGAGGTTTCGCGCACTCCCCATTCCTGTTCCTTGGTGGCGTCGCTGCGAAAGCCGTTGATGATGCGGGCCTCCCAGTCTTCGGGACGATGCTTGACGTTGGTCGGGTTCAGTGCGACTTCGCGGTAGCCGTATTCCGGGTAACGCTTCTGCACGGCCTCCATGACCTTGTTGGCCGCATAGGCGGGGATGCCCATCATGAGCATTTCCTCGTCTTCTTCGGTCTCGCGCAGATTCGGGCCGACTTCATTGACCGCCCAGGTGCGCGCCGAAAGTATGGTCTCCATAAGTACGCCGGCATTGGACAGGACTTCATCGCGGGCGTTGTCGTTGAGCTGCTGGTACGAGAAGTAGCCGGAAGCACCCAGCGCCAGCCCGAACACGACAAGCAGCATCGAATTGAATTTTCCCCTCAGCTTCATGCGCGGTCTCCGCTGGATTCTTTAGCGGCAAAGGATAGCACGAGGTATTGTCGTATTTTTCGAGGACTGGCGGCTGGACGCGATGGCTGTTCCCATGCCAGAATCGTCGGACTGGGCGGTATCGACGTGGCGTGCGGCCCGTTTTGCATATAGCCAAGGTCATATTTTAAGAATAAACTGATTTGCAAAAGTAGCAGCAGGCGCCAGCCAGCAATCGCCTTGGCTGCCGAAGCCGAAGAATAGAGAAGGAGGAGTGGGACGCCGTGTCTTCGCAAGTCAGCGCACCTGTATCGACCACGGTCATCGCCTTCGATATTGCGGGGGCGTATATCGTCGATGCGGCGGCGTCTGCGAGCTTTGAAGGCTTGGTTGCCGCGGCTCGTGCGCTTGGCTTTGTCACGCAGGAAACGGGCAAGCCGAATCTGACCTTGACCCTGGCGCCGGAACTGGCGGCGGGAGGCATCCTGAACCGAGTCATCGCTGCCGTTTCGGTTTTCGAAGCGGCCGCGGCGCCATTGCGGATACGTGCCATGGTCCACTATGGCGTTGTCTTTCGTACTGAATCGGCGGGCGAGCTGAGTTATGTCGGTTCGGCAATCCGCTCGACGCAAAGTGCATTGCGGCGGGCTCCTCCGATTGGCGGATTCGTGGCGACGCAGGACTTCGCGGCCTACGCCGCCAAGTTGCCGGATCTTCCGTTCCGGCTGCAGGCGATGAGCGGCGCGGCCGCCGCGGACGGCATGAGCCAGATGGTTTTTTCCGGCCGTACGGTCGTGCCACCGTCGGTTGGCGGCGGGCGCCTGCAAAGCGCCGATGCCGAGTTTGTCGGCTTTGCCAAGCGGCGCCTGGCCGAGGATATCGGGCCATTCGCGAGTGCCCTGGTGGATCGGGCAGTTCGGTCTTCGACAGCGGTGGAGCAATTGGTGCCGGCCTTGAGCCGTGAAATCGACGACGCGGCCGCACGCAAGCGTTTTGAAGAAGATATGCTGCGCTACATCAGCTCTCAAGCCCGATAGAAATCGGACGGAGCATTCCAGGGAAGGAAGACATGGGTTTCTTCAGCAATCTGCTGCAAAAATCGCAACCGGTGACCTGCGTGCTTCCCGAGACACATCCGGTTATTCGACAGATCTCCGAGCTTGTCGGCTTCGATGTCGTCGGTACCGAGGGCTACGCAACGGACCTGGTGCCGGCGATCAATTCCGCAGCCGAATATTTCGATGACCAGATCGCCACGATTCCCGGTCCGCTGGACATTTCTGCGGCGCACTATACGCACCATCCCTTGGTTCATGCGTTGTTTTCGGCGCGACAGGATATCGCCCACGGCATCGGCCGCAGCATGGACGTCAGGCAGCCGCTGGCCTTTCTTGCGGGCGCCGAACAGCCGGAGTCGTTCGCACTGCTCGGCGTGCGCCAACAGAAGGACGGCGGGGCCGGCAACGGGGCCGGGGCTTACTGCGAACACACCCTGCGCTCGCTCGCGGCGACCGAGGCCGGTGCGCGGCAGGGACTGCGCACCGCGGCGCTGACCCGCCTGGTCAAAAGATTCGGCGAACACATCGACCTCCTGCGCAAGAAGGGCCAACTGCCGCGCGAGGCATGGAATATCGAGAATCGCCGCGACCTCCAGTCTGCCGAGGGCGACAAGGGCAAGCTGGTGCTGGCCAGCGACGAACTGCAAGCGGATAAATTGATGCGTGGGCTGGTCGCCTGGCTGCAGCGTCCCGCCGAGCAACTGCAGGTACGTGCCGGCAACAAGGCCGATGCCGCCCAGGCTGCTGCGGTCGAGTCGATGTCGCAACTGCTGTGCCACGATCGCCGTCGCTGGACCGTATGCATGGTGCGTTTCCCGACTGCCGAGGGCGTCGCGGCGGTCCAGAACGAAACCCGCCAGTACCGCTACATTCGCATCTGAGCGGGGCCTGCCGGTGCGGTCGGCGCCGCGTCGGACTCTGTCCGCCGAAGATTCCGCTGCGCCGGCCGGCGAGCACCAACTCTCCGGGTTCTACGAAGCTATCTGCTTTCGGCCAGAGCCGCCTCGGGCGTGAGGATGCGAAACAGGCCGCGCAGCCGGTCGCGTCGCGCCAGACGCAACAGGGCCTTGTCCGCCGTTACCAGCCAGTCGGCGCCGCTGTCGCGGGCCAGTTCGAGAAACTTCTGGTCATCGCGATCCTTGCAGCGTGGCAATTGCACTGCCGCAGCAGGCGAATGGCCGTCGTGGTGAATGGCGCGGGTCGCGTAGGCCGCCAGCGCGGCCGACTGCTGCTGTTCCGTCAGCGCGAACAGCGGATAGCCCAGCACGCGGCGGAATTCGCCGAGACAGGCGGCGTTGGTGATCGCCTGCCATTGCCCGCTGTCGCTGCTAGCGCGTAGCGGGGCGAAGCGGCTGTCGGCGAACACGTAGAGCGACACCAGCACGTTGGTGTCGAGCACCACGCGCAGAGGTGCGGGGCTCAAAAAAACGGGCGCGGCGTCTTGCGACACCTCGCCCGTTCCACGTTTCCCGGGAAGCTGGATCACTTGGTCTTTTTCTGCGTGTCCAGGCGGAACTTGACGAAGGAACCCGGTGCGTCTTCCAGTGGCTTGAACTTGCCCTTCGCCGGGTCGCGCGCCGGCACCTTGTCGTCATTGAGCTTGGTGATCCACTTCTGCCAGTCGGTCCACCAGGAACCCTCATGCTGCGTGGCGCCTTCGAACCACTCGTCCGGAGTTTCCGGGCGGGCGTCGTTGGTCCAGAAGCCGTACTTGTTGGCCGAGGGTGGATTGACGATGCCGGCAATGTGACCCGAACCGCCCAGCGCGAAGCGCACCGGGCCGCCCAGCGCGGTGGAACCGAGATACACGCTGCGCCACGGCGCGATGTGGTCTTCGATGGTCGAGATGAAATAGGACGGTGTCTTGACCTTGGAGAGATCGATCGGCGTGTCGAGCAGCGTGATGCCGCCGGGCTCGCGCAGCTTGTTGCCCAGGTACATGTTGCGCAGGTAGTAGCTGTGCATCTTGTAGGGCATACGCGTGGAATCGGAATTCCAGTACAGCAGGTCGAAGGGGAAGGGGTCCTTGCCCATCAGGTAGTTGTTGACCACGAAGGACCAGATCAGGTCGTTGGAGCGCAGCATGTTGAAGGTCGTGCCCATCTCCGAACCTTCGAGGTAACCGCGTTCCTCCATTTTCTTTTCGAGGCTGGCGACCTGGCCTTCATCGATGAAGACGCCCAGTTCACCGGGGATCGAGAAGTCGAGCAGGGCGACGAAGAAGGTTGCCGAAGCGATGCGCTTGTCCTTCTTGGCGGCCATGTAGCCCATGGTGGAACCGAGCAGCGTGCCGCCGAGGCAGTAGCCGATCAGGTTGACGGCCGATTCGCCGGTCTGCTGGCAGACCACGTCGATGGCGGCCAGCGCGCCTTCCGTCATGTAATCGTCGAAGCCCTTCTGCGCCAGCTTGGCATCCGGGTTCACCCAGGAGATGACGAACACCGTGTGGCCCTGGTCGGTGGCCCACTTGATGTAGGAATTGCTTTCGCGCAGGTCGAGGATGTAGTACTTGTTGATCCAGGGCGGAATGATCAAGAGCGGGCGCTTGTACTGTTCCTTGGTGGTCGGATTGAACTGGATCAGCTGGATCATTTCGTTCTGGAAGATCACCTTGCCCGGCGTCGAGGCGACGTTCTTGCCCATCTCGAAGGCCGAGGGATCGGTCATCTTGACGCGCAACTGGCCGTCGCCTTCCTCGATGTCGCGCAGCAGGTTGTTGAAGCCCTTGAGCAGGTTCTGGCCCTGGCTCTTGACCGTCTCGCGCAGCACTTCGGGATTGGTTGCGGCGAAGTTGGACGGCGCCAGCGCATCGATGAACTGGCGCGTGAAGAAGTTCACCTTCTTCTGCGAGATCTCGTCGAGGCCTTCGATGCAGCAGACATTGTCATGCACGTGACGCGCCGTGATCAAGTAGGACTGCTTGATGAAATCGAACAGGAAATGTTCTTCCCATTGCGCGTCGGCGAAGCGCTTGTCGCCCTTCTTGGGCTGCGCCACCGGTGCACCTTGCATGCCCATCATGCGCATGGTCGAATGCTGCCATAGTGAAAAGTAGTCCCACACCAGGTTCATCTGCGCCTGCGCCAGCTTGTAGGGATTGGCCAGCATCTTGGCCATCATGTCCATGAAAGCCTGGGCGATGCCGAGGTCGTCGCCGGGGGCGCTGACGCCCTTTTTCATCTGCCGCTTCATGTGGTCCGCAATCAGGTGCGAGGCACGCTGGGCCACTTCGGCATAGGTCTTGGCGATTTCCTTGGGGTCGGGCAATTGCTGGGCTTCTGGTGCAGACATTGGGGCTCCTTCGGTTAGCGGATGTAACGGACAAGACCGTTTTCTTCGATACGTTTCAATTTGCCGGCGTGCTCAAGGTAATTCAGGTGGGCAATCGCCTCGCCCATGGCAAACATGGTCTGGTGCGGGTCCGGGATCTCCCGGTTGAACAGCACTGCGATCAGCTCGGCGGCGCTGCGCGGCTGGTCCTTGCAGGCCGCCAGCAGCACCTCGCAGCGTTCCGCGTGGTGGGCATGAAGTTGCTCGACGCGGGCATGCAGGCCGCGGAATGGCCGGCCATGCGAGGGCAGCACCAGGGTGTCTTCAGGCAGCGCGCGGAACTTGTCGATGGAGTCGAGGAACAGGCCGAGCGGATCGGAGTAGGGGGTGCTGGCCATCACCGAAATGTTGGTCGAAATGCGCGGCAGCAGCATATCGCCGGAGATCAGCACGCCGAGTTCGGCGCAATACAGGCTCATGTGCTCGGGGGCGTGGCCGTGGCCGACGATGGTGCGCCATTCGTGATCGCCGACCTTCAGCAACTGATCGTCGAACAGGCGCCGATAGGTGGCGGGAATTTCCGGCACGCCGCGCTTGTAGCCGTTGCCGCGTGCCACCAGGGCGTCGATGCGCGCCTCGTCGAGGCCGTGGCTGCGGAAAAAATCGACCATTACGCTGATCCGGTAACCGGCGATCTGTTCCACCATCATGTGCGCCGCAAGGTATTCGCCCTGGGCGATCCACAGCCCGGCGCCGGTCTCCTGTTCCAGCCAGGCAGCGAGTCCGAGATGGTCGGGGTGGCAGTGGGTGACGATGCAGCGCGTCAGTCTTCGGCCTCCTGTGGAGGCCCTCGGCGACATTGCACTGTCGCCGACCGGCGCCGGCGCGGAGCCGTGCTCCGCGAATTCCCGGCGCCGTCCCGCGAGCGCCGACTGCCAGGCTTGCTTGACCGGATCGAGGGCGAAGCCGGTATCGACCGCGGCGTAGCCGTCGCCGTCGGCCAGCAGCCACAGGTTGATGTGGTTCAGCGCGAACGGCAGCGGCATGCACAGCCATTCGATGCCGGGCGCGACGGGTACCGCGACGCCGGGAGCGGGCGCGGTTTCGTGGGGGTAGGCGATGGGAGCGTTCACTTCGCGTCTCTTTGCATCGGTGGGGGAAATCTGCTTAACTTGTGCACTGTCGGTCTGCCATCTTATCCAATTTCCGAGGCTTTATGTGCACTGCAACATAAGGTGCATCTCAGTCTCCCATCATGAACGATACTCAAACCATCACCGAACTGGCTCGTGATTTCGGCGTAACGACTCGTGCCATCCGCTATTGGGAATCCCACGGCCTGGTATCTCCGGCGCGCGAAGGCGGCAACCGCATCTACAGCAAGCGCGACCGGACCCGGCTCAAGCTGGCACTGCGCGGCAAGCGCCTGGGGCTCAGCCTGGCCGAGATCAAGGATTTGATCGACATGTACGACACGGCGGAGGACGAGTCCACCCAGCTGCTGTCCTTCCTCGGTGCGCTGGCCCAGCGCCGCGCCGCGCTGGAGCAGCAGCGCGACGACATCCAGGCCGTGCTCAAGGAAATTGCCCGCTTCGAGCGTCAGTGCCGCGACATGCTCAAGTCCGATGCTGCCGCGGCGGGCTCCGGCCATCGCCCGAAGCAGCAGCCCGGGTAGTTGACGTTGACGTCAACGTCAACTACCATGCGCCTTAGCCTCCGGAGGAAAAATGCCTCATAGCGCACGTCCCGCCCGCAAGAGCCTCGAACCGCGGTATCCCCAATGGGACGCCACCGTGCGCGCGAGCTTTGCCCGGCAGAAGGTGATGACGCTGATCGGCGCCGAAATCGGCGCGCTGAAGCCCGGCCATTGCGAGATCCGTCTGCCCTTCCGCGACGACCTGACCCAGCAGAACGGCTATTTCCACGCCGGCATCACCAGCACCATCGTCGATAGCGCCGGCGGCTACGCCGGGCTGACGCTGATGCCGGCCGGCGCCGACGTGCTGACCGTGGAATTCAAGCTGAATCTGCTGGCCCCGGCCGACGGCGAGTTCCTCGTCGCCGAAGGCCAGGTGCTGAAGACCGGGCGCAACCTCGTTATCACGCGCGGCGAGGTGTATGCGATCAGGAATGGCCGCGCCACGCACTGCGCAACGATGCAGCAAACCCTCATGACCATGCACGCCAAGGAGAAAACATAGTGATCGGACTCAACTTTGATCTCGGCCAAGACATCGACA
>JACPUD010000057.1 GCA_016192435.1 Rhodocyclales bacterium
CTGGTGTCGCCCGAAGCCAAGGAGGCTTTTGCCGCCTTCTTCGACAAGCGCAAGCCGGATTTCTCAAGTTTCAACTGAGACAAAGAACGGAGGACCGCGGTGCTAAAATCCGCGGCCCGACGGATGGGTGGCAGAGCGGTTTAATGCACCGGTCTTGAAAACCGGCGAAGGTGCAAGCCTTCCGTGGGTTCGAATCCCACCCCATCCGCCAGCGAGCAAGTTGCGCCTTGCCCGGCGCTTCATTTCAGCGTGCAGACGGCGTCGACCAAATCGTTGATTGCCGTCCTGTCAGCACCAACTCTTGGGCATCGCCGCTGCTTGTCCGCAACCCGGCCCTGCCCCGTAGCGCTCATGCCGCACTCCCGCGCGTGGATCACCGCAGCTTCCGTGCCTCGGCCGATACGAAGTCATTCGGCAACGCTGCCGGGGATTGAGCATGCGCCCCCTCTTGGCTCTTGCCATCGCTTTCGAGAACTATCGTCCCGTCGCGAATCAATATCCGGCGGGCAGGCACGATGCCTTCACGGTTGAGTTCGCTGCCCGACAGGCCTTGTCTCATCGGCGACCGGGCAGATGTCATTGCGGTCGCCAGATTCCTTTGCAGGCGGAGCCGCGGCGGCTCGCTGACGGCGCCCGGACTCGGCTTCCCCGCCGAGTGCGGGCGGACGGCGGACCGCGAAGTCCCCAGGCTCGCCGACGATCGCAACCCCATCCGTTCATCGCTACCACCTTCCCTTGGCGCGATGGACACTTCCGTCGACGAGGCGGCGGAGGTAGCAGAGGCCAAATCGCTGGCGTCGGCAAATCGCATGCCGGTCGCGCACAGCATTGCGACACCCAGTGTCATGAGCAGTCGCAGCAGGCCCGGGAAAGATTCCGAGTCCAGCCTTTCAGTCAGAACCATGTCTCAAAAAATGTTGTTCAACATCCACTCGCGACCGCACTTCTTGCATTGAGCCCGCAGCCAGACGCCGCCACCGTGGTTCTCCAATGCCGGATCGCCGCCATCCGGCAACGGTGCCGGCCCGGAAGACATCACCGCAAACTTGGCGTAGGTGTTGCAGGCGGGGCATACCGCCTGTCCGCCCAGCCGTTCTGCAACTTCAAGCATCAAACGATAACGCTTCCAGCTATACAGGGTGACGGCCAAGCCGCCCAACAGCAAGAGCAGCCCCGGCGTGCGCGAGACGACCCGCTCTCCAAGCAGTTCCATGCCACTGACCAGGACGATGACGCCAAGAAACCAGCTGACCAGCCAGGCATGGCACTCGATCAATTGCCGCTCGTACCAGCGCTGGAAGCCATCTGTTCGTATGCGATCAAGCGACGCCACGACGCCTCCCCTGATTTGTTGTGGTCAGCTTAGACTTCCCAGGTCATCAGCGCAACCGAATTCCGCGGACGGCTGGTACCGCAGCGTTCAGCAAAGGCGGCCAATCTGCGCGCAATAATCCACCGCTATAATTTGCGGCGCATGGCCACGGACAAGCGCCTGGAACTCGGCCACCTCATGGCTGTCGAATGTGCTGGAATCATCTTAAAGGAGGGTTTCAAAGACCATGGAAAACATCCGCAGCTATTCGCGAACCACTACGCTGGACCACGCGCAAGGGCAGCATCGGGTTCTGCGCAATACCTATGCCTTGCTCGCGCTGTCGATGGTGCCGACCATTGCCGGAGCCTTGCTCGGCGTGCAATTAAAGTTCAGTTTCCTGGCCGGCAACCCGTTTATCGCCTTCATGTTGTTCCTCGGCGTGGCCTTCGGCTTTATGTGGGGCATCGAGCGCACCAAGAACAGCGGCATGGGAGTTGCACTGCTGCTGGGGTTCACATTCTTTATGGGCCTGATGCTTTCGCGCATCCTGCAAGCCGCGCTCGGTTTTTCCAACGGCGGCACGCTGATCGCCCTGGCGGCAGGCGGTACCGGCGCGATCTTCGTTGCGCTGGCGGGGGTTGCAGCCACCACCAAGCGCGATTTTTCCAATCTCGGCAATTTCCTGTTTTCCGGCGTGATCCTGCTGCTGGTCGCCATCGTGGCGAACATCTTCTTCCAGATTCCGGCGCTGGCGCTGGCAATTTCCGCCATTGCGGTAGTCCTCTTCTCCGCCTACATCCTCTACGACATCAACCGCATCGTGCAGGGCGGCGAGACCAACTACATCACGGCGACCCTGGCCGTATATCTGGATATCTACAACGTCTTTGTCCACCTGCTGAATCTGCTGATGGCGTTCACCGGGGACCGCGACTGAGGAAAGTTGGCGCTGACGCAACGGCGATCCAGGTCTAAAAACGGCGACTTCGGTCGCCGTTTTTGATTCAACGTCGGATCATTTCCCGAACAAAGCGATCGACTCCAGATGCGAGGTATGCGGGAACATGTTGGCAATGCCGGCAGCCAGCAAGCGGTAACCTTTTTCGTGCACCAGCACCGCCGCATCACGGGCGAGCGTGGCCGGGCTGCAGGATACGTAAACGATGCGGCGCGGACCGCCTTCTGCGGGCAGTGCCTTGACCAGTGCGATCGCTCCTTCGCGCGGCGGATCGATCAGCAGTTTGTCGAAGGCGCCCAGCGCGGCAAAGCTTTCCTCGGTCGCCGCGAACAGGTTGGCAACGGCAAATTCGCAGCGCGATGCAAGGCCGTTGTGGGTGGCGTTTTGCCGGGCCCGGCCGACCAGTGCGGCGCTGCCCTCGACGCCGAGGACGCGCGCACCCAGCCGGGCAATGGGCAGCGTGAAGTTGCCCAAACCGCAAAACATGTCCGCAATCCTCTCCCCGGGCTGCGGCTTCAACAAAGCCATGGCGCGGCGCACCAGCATGCGGTTAACGCCGTGATTGACCTGGGTGAATTCGGTCGGATGAAACAGCAACTCAAGGCCGAAGTCCGGCAGCTCGTAGCTCAGCAGGCTCGCGTCGGCCGGATGGAACAGCACCACGGTATCCAGGCCACCGGCCTGCAAATACCAGATGATGCCGTGCTCCTCGGCAAACTGCCTCAATCGATCCAGATCGTCGGGCGTCAATGGCTCCAGATGGCGCAACAGCAGCACCGTGCGCGAGCCGCCCACGGCGACCTCGATCTGCGGCATGCGGTCCGGTTGCGACATGCCGTCGACCAGGGTCTTGAGCGCAGGGATCAAAGCCGATACATGCGGCGGCAAGACGGGGCAGGAGTCCATCAAAGCCACATAGCTGCTGTGCTTTTCGCGAAAGCCGATCAGTGCGCCGCCCTTGCTTGCCACGTAGCGCACCGAGAGGCGGGCGCGCAGGCGGTAGCCCCAGCCGGTACCGGAGATCGGCGGCAAGAGTTGTTCCGGCTTGAGGCGGGCGATATGCCAAAGCGCGTCCTCCAGCACGCGTTGCTTGGCGGCGGTCTGGCCGGCCAGGTGCAGGTGCTGCATCGAGCAGCCGCCGCAGGTGCCGAAGTGCGGACAGGGTGGCTCCACGCGCTGGCTCGACGCGCGCAGTACGCGCAGAACATGCGCCTTTTCGTAACTCGGTTTGCGCCGGTAGCTGACGTAGTCGACGGCTTCGCCGGGCAGGGCACCTTCGATGAAAACCACCTTGCCATCAACATGCGCAACGCCGCGTCCTTCGTGATCCAGGGATTCGATGTCTGCTAGCGGCATGATGGATTCGGGGCCTGTTCAGCAAAAGGGGGCGATTATAATCGGCGCATGAATCCTGGTCTTGTCGCTTTGCCCGGCAGGAAGTTGCCCGTGTCTGCCGCCACAACCTGCGACAGTCCAGGGCATACCGGAATCGGCGAGCAGGAGATTCGGGCAGCTTCGTCATGAATCCCAACTATCAATTGCTGACCAGCGAAGCCGATTACCGTCAGGCCTGCGATACGGTTCTGGGGAGGGCGAAGCGCGAGATCCTGATTTTCGACCGCGATCTTGTCGCTTTGAAGTTCGAAGACGCGGCACGCCTTGCGGCGCTGACCGATTTTCTGCGAGCCGGCGGCATGCACGGGATACGCATGGTGCTGCACGATCCTGGTCCGCTGGAGCGCAACTCGCCGCGCCTGACGCGACTCATTTTCCGTTTTTCGCATGCGATCGAGGTGCGCCAGAGCCCGGACAACCTGCGCCACCTGGCCGATACCCACGTACTTGCAGACGAAAGCCACGGCGTCCGCCGGTTTCACATCGATCAACCGCGTAGCGCGTTGATCCTTGACGACCCCGCCTATATCAATCCCTGGCGGCAGCGCTTCGAGGAACTCTGGGAACTGTCCCACTCCTGCCTGCAGGTCAATACGACCGGCCTTTGAGAGTAAAAAATTAATATCTCGCAGTTCGCGCGCTCATCAATCAAACGTTGTTAATGTGATATGATTATTTGTTGACTGAAACGGCAACGTTGAGGTCAACCAATTGGCCATGTATCTCCATAACGTTAAGGATCTCACTAAAATGAATCACTCTCTCCTCGTAGCTGCCCTCCTCGCCCTGGCTGTGTCCGCTTGCGGCAAGACCGAAGCCCCCGCCGCTCCCGCTGCCGCTCCGGCGCCCGCTGCTGCTCCGGCTCCCGCTGCTGCTCCGGCTCCTGCTGCCGCTCCTGCCGCTGACGCTGCGAAGCCCGCTGACGCTGCTGCTGCTCCGGCTGCCGCCGCTCCGGCTGCTGCTGCTCCGGCCGCTGCTCCCGCTGCTGCTGCTCCGGCTGCCGCCCCGGCTGCTGACCCGGCGAAGAAGTAAATCTTCACCTGCCTTCGGGCGTAAAAAAGCCAGCCTTCGGGCTGGCTTTTTTTTGCCGGAAATCACCGCCGGTAACCAGCTCATAGATCGCGCCAGGCAAATCCATGGTTCTGGGTAGCGACCCCGATCCACTCCTGCTCGCATTCCAGCGCCGCGGACAATGCCGCCTGTGCAAGTGCAGGGAGATTGTTCTCCGCGGAGAGATGAGCCGCCACCACATGGCGCAGGCGGGAACTTCCAATCCGCGACAACAACGAGGCGGCCGCCGCGTTGTCGAGGTGACCCCAGGGGCCGCCGATTCGCCGCTTCAATGCCCGCGGATAGCGTCCCTGCTCCAGCATCCCGGCATCGTGATTGCATTCCAGCACGAGGGCGTCGCAGCCCTCCAGCATGGCGACCATATGCGGCGTGACATGGCCCGCATCGGTCAAGACACCGAGGCGCCGTGCGCCATCGGTTAGGGTGAATTGCACCGGCTCGCGCGCATCGTGCGGAACGGGAAAAGGCTGCACGCGAATATCGCCTACTGACGCCGACTCGTGGTTGTCGATGATCGTGATACGCGTATCGGCACCGGCGTCGGCACATGCGGCCAGGGTCCCGTGTGTCAACAGCACGGTCCAGCCAAAACGCCGGGCACAGGCGAAAACGCCGCCGATGTGATCGGAATGCTCATGGGTGACCAGCACCGCGTCGACGGTTTCGGCCGTGAGGCCCAGGCGTTCCAGCCGCCGCGACATTTCGCGCGGACCGAATCCGGCATCGACCAGCAAACGGGTGTTGCCGGCCTCGACCAGCAGGGCGTTGCCCCGACTGCCGCTGCCGAGCGACGCAAAGCGCACCGCGCCTACTTCAACTGTTCGTGCAGCAGGCCCAGGATACGTCGCGAAGTATCCGACCGATCAATACCGCCTTCGCGGGTCAGCACTTGCACGCTGGTCGATTCGCCGGCGGTCTTGAGGTGAATGCGATACTGGGCCTGATTCGGCTTGTCACTGGCGCCGCCCTTCCAGAACATCAGCTTGGACAGGAAGCCCTTGTCGTCATCCTTCTTCTTGCTGTCCGCATCGGGGTCCACATAGCGCACGAAGTACAGGCCTTGCGACCGGTCGCGATCCTCGACCGTGAATCCGACGCGATCCAGAGCCAGTCCGACGCGCCGCCAGGCCCGATCGAACGCCTCTTCCAGCAGCAATGCGCCGGCCCCATCCGTCGCACGCGAAAGCTTGGCGCGATCCTGTCGCTGCTCGGCAGCCACCATCGTCTTGGCACGGTTTTCGTCAACTCCCAGACGGACCATCAGGCGCCGCAGCATCTCGGCTTCCAGTTCCGGATCCGCCGAACGCGGCTGCCAGCGCGTCTCGCTCTTGCCCTCGTTGGTGTAGATCTCGTACATGCCGCGATGGCTGATGTAGATCTCGACCGTGCCGGGTTCCGCACCCTTTTCCAGGCGGGTACGGAACTTGTCCCGCTCCGCCGTCGAATAGAGGCTGTCGAATACTTTTCCGATGGTGCCCCGAATGATGTCCTGCGGAATCTTGGCGCGGTTCTCGGCCCAGTCGGTTTCGATGATCCCGGCTTCGGGCAATTCCACATTGACCAGGAAACCCAGTTCCTGCCAGAACTCCTTGACGCCGGGCCAGAGCTTCTCCGGCGAGCCGCCGACCACCAGCCAGCGCTGGGTACCCGCGCGCTCGATGCGCATCTTGTCCACCTGCGGCAGCAGATCCTGGGCCGTCGTGGTACGCGCCTGTCCGGAGCGTTCGCTCGAGTACGCCGAGTAAGTGGCGGAACCCTTGCTGGCGGAAACGTCCGGCACCGCATAACGTTCATCGCGGCTCTGCTGCGTGAGGTCCGGTGGAATTTCGAGCGGCGGCAGCTTGCCGGCGGATTTGTACTCGATCTTCTTCGATTCCGGAAGAATGTTGCCGCTGCAGCCGGCAAGCACGCCGATCAGCAACAGCGACACGGACAGCAGCGAGAATGGACGGTTCATTGAATATCGGTTTCCTGGTCAGAGGACAATTCCGGCTTCGCGCATGGCGGCGCGCAGGCGTTCATGGTAGTCCGGTGATAAAGGCGTCATCGGCAAGCGGATGCCGCCGCCGATCAGTCCCAACTGCTGCACCGCCCACTTCACCGGAATCGGGTTGGCTTCATGAAACAAGTTGCGATGCAGGCCCAACAGGCGGAAATTCGTTTCGCACGCCGTTGCCAGATCGCCCGCAATTGCCGCCACGCACATCTGGTGCATCAAACGCGGTGCGACATTCGCCGTGACCGAGATCGAGCCCTTGCCACCCAGCAACATCAGGGCGATGGCCGTGGCGTCGTCGCCGCTATAGACACTGAAGCCGGACGGAGCCCGCTTCAGCAAATCGGAACCGCGCTCGATATTGGCGGTGGCATCCTTGATGCCGACGATTCCGGGCACCTGCGCCAGGCGCAGGGTCGTGTCGTTCGCCAGATCCGCCACCGTACGCCCCGGCACGTTGTAGAGAATCATGGGCAGATCGACTGCCTCGGCAATCGCCTTGAAATGCCGGAAAAGCCCTTCCTGCGTCGGCTTGTTGTAGTAAGGCACGACCGAAAGATGCGCGTCGGCGCCGGCCGACTTGGCGAAGTGCGCCAGTTCGATCGCTTCTGCGGTGGAATTGGCGCCGGTACCGGCAATCACCGGGATGCGCCCGGCGACGTGCCGCACCGTTGTCTCGATCAGCGCGCAATGCTCATCGTAACTGACCGTCGGCGATTCACCCGTGGTGCCGACGATGACGACAGCGTCGGAACCTTCGCCGATGTGCCAGTCGAGCAGGCGCTGCAGGCCCGGCAGATCGAGCGAGCCGTCGTCCAGCATCGGCGTGAGTATGGCGGGAATGGAACCCTGTATGGTCTTCATGAACGTATCCGAAACTGCATGCCGCAAGCGGCAGCCAGGTAAGTGCAAAAAAGAATGAATTCTAACTGATGGCCATCCTGCGGCGCACCCTGCAAAGCCAGCTTACAAATCAGCCAGCACCTTGATGTGGGTGGTAACGCTGCGCGCCAGTGCGGAAAGCACATAGCCGCCCTCCAGCAAGGACACGATGCGGCCTTTGGAGAACTCGCCGGCGATCTGCTTGATCTGTTCGGTGACCCAGGCATAGTCGGATTCGACCAGGCCCAGCGAAGCCATGTCATCCTCGTAATGCGCATCGAAGCCGGCCGAGACGAAGATCATTTCCGGCCGGAATTCCCTTAGCCGAGGCAGCCATATGTCGTAAACCACCTGGCGGAAGTCTTCGCCGCGGGTTCCCGCCGGCAGCGGAACGTTGCACATGTTGGATGCCGGATTCTCGGTTCCGCAATACGGGTAGAACGGGTGCTGAAAAATCCCCGCCATCAGCACCCGCGGGTCGCCGGCGAAGATGTCTTCGGTACCGTTACCGTGATGCACGTCGAAATCGATGATCGCCACGCGCGAAAGCCCCCACGCCTCAAGCGCGTGGCGCGCGGCGACGGCGACGTTGTTGAAGAAACAGAAACCCATCGCCTTGGCGCGCTCGGCGTGATGGCCGGGCGGACGCACGGCGCAGAAAGCGTTCTGCACCTGTCCGCGCATCACCAGATCGGTGGCGTAGCAGCCCGCCCCGGCTGAACGCAGGGCCGCCTGCAGCGTGCCCGGCGACATCGCGGTATCGGGATCCAGATGGACTATGCCGTGCGCCGGACTGCTGTCATGCACATGGTCTATGTAGGAGCGCGGATGCACGCGCAACAACTGATCCATCTCCGCCAGCGGTGCATCGTGGAACTGCAGATAGACATCGAGGCCGGACGCGATCAGGCGATCGCTGATGGCGCCAAGGCGATCAGGGCATTCCGGATGGTGGGCGCCCATGTCGTGCTGCCAGCAGTCGCGGTGGGTAATAAAGGCGGTAATTGTCATGACGGGCGTCTTGGCTGATGACTTACAATGAGGCGCAAAAGCATATTATCCATCAAAGTCTGCGCCCCGACCCCATGCGACTCCCCGAACTCGAAGCCGTCCTGGCCGATATCAACCGCATCATCCTCGGCAAGGAACGGCCGATCAGACTCTCCGTGGCCTGCTTGCTGGCGCGCGGCCACCTACTGATCGAGGACTTGCCGGGGGTCGGCAAGACCACCCTGGCCCATGTGCTGGCACGCGTGCTGGGCCTGGATTTTCAGCGCATCCAGTTCACCAGCGACATGCTGCCGGCGGACATTCTCGGCGTCTCGATCTTCGACCGGGGCAGCGGCGCATTCCATTTTCATCCGGGACCGATCTTCACCCAGGTCGTGCTGGCCGACGAGATCAACCGCGCCACACCGAAGGCGCAAAGCGCCTTGCTGGAGGCCATGGAAGAGCGCCAGGTGACGGCGGAGGGTGAAACCCGAGCCCTGCCTCAGCCGTTCTTCGTCATCGCCACACAGAACCCGACACATCAGATCGGCACCTTCCCGCTGCCCGAATCCCAGCTCGACCGCTTCCTGCTCAAGATCGAACTCGGCTATCCCGATGCCGCCGCAGAGCGCGAGTTGCTGGCCGGTGCGGATCGCCATGAAATGGTCGCCAACCTGGGCCCGCGCATAGCGCCGCAGCAGCTGATCGACCTGCAGAACAAGGTACGCGCTGTGCATGCCTCCGCCGCCCTGATCGATTACGTGCAGGCGCTGGCCGCGCACACCCGTACCACGCCGCGCTGGCAGGCGGGTCTGTCGCCGCGCGCCTGCCTCGCCCTGCTGGCGGTGGCCCGCGCCTGGGCCTTGCTCGAAGGCCGCGACCATGTGCTGCCGGAAGATGTGCAGGCCGTGCTGCCCGGAGTCATCGCCCATCGGCTGAGGCCCGCCGACGACGTCGCCCACACCGATTCGCATGCGGTTGCCGCCGCTCTCATCGAAGCGGTGCCGCTGCCCTAAGTGCCCGCGGGAATAATCCCCTGATGCTCGCCGTCCTGCGCCACCGGATGCACGAAACATTCGTCCGCTGGGCCTTGCGCGTGCGTCCACCCGAGCCGGCTCCGATTGTTCTCACCCAGCGCCGCGTCTATGTCCTGCCGACGCGGGCCGGCCTGGCCTACGCCACCGCACTGGGGGTCATCCTGCTCGGCGCGATGAACTACAACCTGAGCCTCGGTCATGCGCTGGTGTTTCTCCTGGCCGGACTGGGCGTCGTCACGATACTCCACACCTTTCGCAATCTCGCCCTGCTCGAAATCCGGCCCGGCCGCTGCGAGCCGGTATTCGTCGGCGATGTGGCCCGGTTTACGCTGGTCCTGAAAAGCCAGCGCCCGGATACCCGCACCAGTCTGCGTCTGTTCGTCAACGCCGATGCCCCGATCGAAGTCGATGTCGGGCCGCAGGCCAGCACGCTGGCCACCCTGGGTGTCGCCGCCACAAAACGCGGCTGGCTGCCCATGCCGCGCGCCACCATCGAAACCACCTGGCCGCTGGGGCTGGTGCGCGCCTGGAGCTATGCCGTTCCCGATCTGAACTGCCTGGTCTATCCGGCCCCGGCCGCCACCGCGCCGCCGCTGCCCTGGGGCGGCGAGGCGGCGCGAGGCTCGACCAGGGACGGCCGCGGTGCGGACGATTTTTCCGGTTTGCGCAAGCACCAGGTGGCCGATGCGCCACGTCATGTCGCCTGGAAGGCCGTCGCCCGTCAGCAGGATGGGCCGCTGCTGACCAAGCTCTTCTCCGGGGCGAGCGCACAACAGATCTGGCTCGACTGGAATACCTTGCCCGACGCGATCGCCTGCGAACAGCGGCTGTCTATCCTCGCCCGCTGGATGCTCGATGCCGATGCCGCCGGGCTGGCCTGGGGCTTGCGGCTGCCTGCGTTGCAACTGGCGCCGGACAACGGCCCGGAGCAACTCGCTGCCGGCCTGCGCGCCCTGGCGCTGTACCGGGATGGCAAGGGCTGACCGTCCCGTCAGCGGCCGCCAGGCCTGGTGGCTGTTGGCCACGGCGCTTGCCGCCAGCGCGCCGCTGGTGCAGCAGGTTCCGCTGTGGTTGGCGCTGGTCGCGGCATGCGCGTTCGCCTGGCGCGCAGCGCTGACCTGGCGCCAATGGCACTTGCCGCCGCGCTGGCTGCTGGTGCTGCTGGTCATGGCCGGTACGGTCGGCGTGTTCCTGCAATACCGCAGCATCATGGGTCGCACACCGGGCATCGCCCTGCTGGTGGTGTTTCTGGCGCTGAAACTGCTTGAACTGCGCGCGGCGCGCGACGCGGTGGCGACTGCACTGCTGTGTTACTTCCTGGTCCTCGGCCAGTTCCTGTTCACCCAGACGATAGCCACGGCCTTGCTGGCCGGACTCACGGTGTTGATCACCACCGCCACCCTGCTGGCCGCCAGCGACGACCGCCCGCAGCCGCAGCAACAACTGCGGCGCGCCGCGTTGCTGCTGGCGCAGGCGATGCCTTTCATGCTGCTGCTGTTCGTCTTGTTTCCGCGCGTGCAGGGACCGCTCTGGGGCCTGCCGCAGGACCGCTTTTCGGCCGTGTCGGGTTTGTCCGACACCATGGCGCCCGGCACGATCGCCCAGCTCTCGCAATCGGATGCCATCGCCTTCCGGGTTCGCTTCGAGGGCGCCGTACCGGCGCAGTCGCAGCTTTACTGGCGCGGCCCGGTGATGCCCGCATTCGACGGCCGCAGTTGGCGGGTTGCGCAAACCCGGGGGGCTTATCCGGCAGTTCCGTACGCCGGATCGGGAACCCCGGTGGACTACGAAGTGACCCTGGAGCCGCATGGAAAATTCTGGCTGTTTGCGCTGGAAATGCCGGCCACCTTGCCGGCGGACAGCGCCTTGACCGTCGACTACCAGCCGATCGCCCGCCAGGCGGTGCGCAATCGCATGCGCTATACGCAAAGCGCCTGGCCCGAGGCGATCGCCGGCGAACGGGAATCGCCCGCCATGTTACGTGCCGCGCTGGCCCTGCCCGATGGCGGCAATCCGCGCACCCGCGCCGTCGGTGCCGCCTGGCGCGCCCAGCATGGCGAAGATGGTGCGGCCATCCTGGCCGCGGCCCAGAGCCTGTTCAACCAGCAGCTCCTGATCTACACCCTGAATCCACCGCTGCTGGGGCCCGACATGGTCGATGAGTTTCTGTTCGATACCAAGCGCGGCTTCTGCGAGCACTTCGCCGCCGCCTTTGTTTTCAGCCTGCGCAGCGCCGGCGTCCCGGCCCGAGTGGTGGCCGGCTACCAGGGCGGCGAAGTCAATCCGGTGGACGGCTACCTGGAGGTACGCCAGTACGATGCCCACGCCTGGGCCGAAGCCTGGATTGCCGGCCGCGGCTGGGTGCGCGTCGACCCGACGGCGATTTCCGCGCCGAGCCGCATCAACAGCAACCTGGCTGCGGCGATTCCTGCCGGCGAAGGCCTGCCCTTCCTGGCGCGCGCCGCCTGGCTCAAGGACTTGCGCCATCGGCTGGATGCCGTGACCAACGGCTGGAATCAATGGGTGCTCGGCTACAACCCGCAGCGCCAGCGCGACCTGCTGGCCAGCCTCGGCATGAGCGCGCCGGACTGGCGCAGCATGACCGCGGTGCTGTCGGTTCTGTGCGGTGCGGTGATGCTCGGACTGACCGCCTGGATTCTGCGCAATCGCCTGCGCGTCGATCCGGCGCTGGCGGCATGGCGACGTTTCACCCGCCGTCTGGCCAGGCGCGGCATTGCCTGGCAGCCTTGGGAGGGACCGCTGGCCTTTGCCGAACGCGCGGCCGCCCTGGCACCGCTCCACGCCGCGGGAATTCGCGAAATTGCTGCCCTGTATGTACGCCTGCGTTACGGCCCCGCCCCGCAGGGTAGCGACCTGGAGCGGCTCAAGCGCCGCATCGCCGGATTCCGGCCATGACCCGTCTATTTCTGCTCATTGTGCTGGCCATCGTCAGCGCGCAAGCGCGCGCCGAGGACTATGCGCAGCGCGCCGACGTGCAGGCCTTCGTCGAGCACATGCAGCGGCAGCACGATTTCGATGCGGAATCGCTCAATGAGCTGTTTCGTCGGACCCAGCCGATCGCCGCCGTGATCAAGGCCATCCTGCCGCCCAAGGATCCCGGCGTGCGCTCCTGGCGGGCCTACCGCGGACGCTTTGTCGAGCCCAAACGCATCGCCGCGGGGCGGCGCTTCATGCAGCTCCATGGCGCAGAACTGGCCGCCGCCGAATCGCGCTTTGGCGTGCCGGCCGAGATCATCGCCGCCATCATCGGCATCGAAACTTTCTACGGCAAACACCCGGGCCGCTTCGAAGCCTTTGCCGCGCTGACCACCCTGGCCTTCGACTACCCGCCGCGGGCCGAACTGTTTCGCCGCGAGCTCGAAGAACTGCTGCTGTTGGCGCGCGAGGAAAACCGCAGCCCGCTGTCCTACATCGGTTCCTACGCCGGCGCCCTGGGTCTGCCGCAATTCCTGCCGTCCTCCCGCCGCCGCTTCGCGATCGATTTCGACGACGACGGCCGCATCGATCTGGATGCCAGCCCGGCCGATGCCATCGGCAGCGTCGCCAATTTTCTGGCCGGCCACG
Source organism: Rhodocyclales bacterium (assembly GCA_016192435.1). Taxonomy (GTDB): domain Bacteria; phylum Pseudomonadota; class Gammaproteobacteria; order Burkholderiales; family Rhodocyclaceae; genus Sulfuritalea. The sequence continues at coordinate 13,230 of JACPUD010000057.1, forward strand.
GCTGGGAACGCGATGCGCCGATCGCTGTCAGCGTCGGTATCACCGGCGATGGCGTGCAGGCGCTGATCGACGAAGGCATCGCGCCGCAACGCGCACCGCGGCAGTTGGCTGCGGCCAATGTGCGACTGACAAGAGTTGGCGCTGACGACACGGCGCCGGACGAAGCCGGCGAGGCGTTTCCCGACCGGCCGGCGGCCCTGATCGATCTGATCACGCCCAACGCGGCCACCGAGTACCGTCTCGGCTTTCGCAACTTCTATGTGATCACGCGCTACAACCGCAGCAGCTTCTATGCGGCAGCCGTGATGGACCTGGCAACCGAACTGCAGGCGTCAAAGTAGCGCGTCGGGCGTCAGCCCGTCGCGGGCGATGCGTTTCCTCAGCTTGGCCAGGGCTTCCATCTGGATCTGGCGCACGCGTTCCCGGGTCAGGCCCAGATCGCCGGCGATGACTTCCAGTGTCGTCGCGTCGTTGCCGCCCAGGCCGTAGCGGCGTTCGACGACTAGGCGCTGGCGCTCGGTGAGCTGCGCCACCCAGTCCGCCACCAGCATCTCGGCCTCGTGCTGGGCCAAATGGTCAGCCGGATCCTCGCTGGCCTCATCGGCCATCGAATCGGACATCGACAAGTCGGGATCGACGTCGAGCGGCGAATCGAGCGAGGCGGAACGCTCGTTGAGCAGCAGCAACTGGCGGATTTCAGCGACGGGACGATCCAGCAAGCGAGCCACGCCTTCCAGCATGGCGCCGGGCGTCTCCTCGTCCGCGCCGCGCTCGCGGTCGAGCCGGCGCATGGCGCGCAGGACGATATTGAGTTCCTTGATGACGTAGATCGGCAGGCGCACGGTGCGCGACTGGTTCATGATCGCGCGTTCGACGTTTTGCCGGATCCACCAGGTGGCGTAGGTCGAAAAACGAAAGCCGCGTTCCGGATCGAACTTTTCCAGCGCATGGATCAGGCCCAGGTTGCCTTCCTCGATCAAGTCGTCGAGCGGCAGGCCGCGATGCAGGTAGTGGCGGGCGATGCTGACCACCAGCCGCAGATTGGCCTCGATCATGTGCTGCCGCGCCAGGAAATCGCCGGCGCGCACGGCACGCGCCAACTTGATTTCCTCGGCGGCGGTCAACAGCGGCGTCGCACCGATCTCGTGCAGGTAGAACTGGGTGATGTCTTCGATGAAGCCGGATTCGTGCGAATCCGCAATCGCCTCGGCGGCCTCGGCGGCCTCGGCGGCGTCGCGTTCCGGTAGCAAGGCGTCGTCGTTCATCGAGCCTCAGCGCGCCGGAAGAAACTTCTGCGGATCGGCCGGCTTGCCCTGACGGCGAATCTCGAAATGCAGGCGCGGACTTTCGGTATCGGTGCTGCCCATTTCGGCAATCTTCTGGCCGCGGGCGACGGTATCCTTTTCCTTGACCAGCAGTTTGCTGTTGTGGGCATACACCGAGAGATAAGTCGCGTTGTGGCGCAGCACCACGAGGTTGCCGTAGCCGCGCAAACCCGCACCGGCATAGGAGACCACGCCGCCGGCCGCCGCCAGTACCGGATCGCCCGCCTTGCCGGCGATATCGACCCCCTTGCTGCTGCCTTCGGCAAACGGGGCGATCAGCTTGCCGTTGGCCGGCCACATCCAATCCACCTCGTCGCCGGTGACGACCGGCTTCTCGGCAGCTCTGGGTTCCGCCGCACGCGCCTCGGGTTTGACTTCCGCCGGCGCTGCGGCTGTTGCCGCCTGCTGCGCCTTGGCCAGCGCCGCATCGGACCAGCCCAGCTTGCCGCCCTTGGGCTCGCGCTTGAGGCTGGCGCTGTTACTGCCGCCCGCCGTGGCGCCCGGTGCCGGCTTGACCTCGATCGGCGCGCTGGAAGTCACCGGCTTCGCCACCGCGACCGGCGCGGCATCGTCCGGCGGCGTGACGCGCAGTTGCTGGCCGATACGGAGCAGATTGGGATTGTCGAGACTGTTCCAGGACGCCACGTCCTTGTGATCCTGGCCATGATCGAGCGCGATGCTGTAGAGCGTATCGCCCTTCTTGACCGTGTGATAGCGAACGCCGGGATCGCTTGTCGCCGGTTCGGCCGGCTGCGCCGCTGCCGGCGCCGGCTGCGCCGCGCCGCGCTCCTCGACCGGCGCCGGCGCATGGCTGGCGCAGCCGCCGAGGATGGGCAACAGTACAACCAGGATCAGACGTGTAGCGCTCATTCGACTCCCGGCAACAACGGCACGAAGCGCACCGCGTCAAATCTGGTTTCGACAAAGCCGCTTGCGCTGCGTTCGACCAGGCTGATCACCTGTTCGGCGCCGCCCAGCGGCATGATCAGCCGCCCCCCCGGAGCCAGTTGCGCCAGCAGAGTCTGCGGTACCGCGGCCGCAGCGGCGGCCAATATGATGGTATCAAACGGCGCCGCTTCCGGCAGCCCCAGATTGCCGTCGGCGTGTTTCAGGCGGATGTGCGACAGCTTGATCTGCTTCAGATTGTCGCGTGCCCGCGCCAGGAGCGGCGCAATGCGCTCCACCGCGAATACCTGCTTCGACAGCACGCCGAGTATCGCCGCCTGGTAGCCGCAGCCGGCACCGATCTCCAGTGTCTTGCCCAACTGGCGACCGGCGATCAGCAGTTCGATCATGCGCGCCACGACGTAAGGCTGCGAGATGGTCTGGCCGAACCCCAGCGGCAGCGCCGTGTCGTCGTAGGCGCGATTCGCCAGCGCCTGCTCGATGAAAATATGGCGCGGCACCAATCCCATGGCATGCAGCACGCGCGCATCGCCGATGCCCTGCGCGCGCAGGCGCTCGACCATGCGCGTACGGGTACGCTGCGAGGTCATGCCGATGCCGGTCAGCGCAGCGGTATTCATCGCTCCGGCGCCAGCCAGCTGCGCACGCTGGCCAGCTGCGCCGCATGGGTCAGGTCGATTTGCAGCGGCGTGACCGACACCCAGCCGTGTTCCACGGCCCAGAAATCCGTGCCTTCGCCGGCGTCCGCCGCGGGACCGGCAGCGCCGATCCAGTACAGCGTCTCGCCGCGCGGACTGACCGATTTCACGGCCGGCTCGGCCTTGTGGCGGCGTCCCAGGCGCGTGACCTGGATGCCGCGCAATTCCTCGTAGGGCAGGTCCGGCACGTTGACATTGAGCAGCACGGGTTCGGCAAACGGCGTCGCGCTGAAGCGCTGCACCAGTTCGCGCGCAACGCGTCCGGCGGTGTCGAAATGCTTGCCGGCGAAGCTGCCCAGGGAGATCGCGATCGACGGCACCCCGAGCAAATAGCCTTCGGTCGCCGCGGCCACGGTGCCGGAATAGATCGTGTCGTCGCCCATGTTGGCGCCGAGATTGATGCCCGACACCACCATGTCCGGCTGGTGATCGAGCAAGCCGGTGACCGCCAGATGCACGCAATCCGACGGTGTGCCGCTGACGTACATGTAACCGTTGGCGGCACGGCGCAGATGCATCGGACGATCCAGCGTCAATGAATTGCTGGCACCGCTGCGGTTGAGTTCCGGCGCCACCACCGTAATCTGACCGAGGTCGCTGAGGCTGGTCGCAAGCTGGGCGAGCCCCGGCGCGAAATAGCCGTCGTCGTTGCTGAGCAGAATGCGCATGGAGGTCAGAGCCGGGATGATGAAAATCCAGCGCATATTTTAACTTATCGCGGCATGCCCCCTAAGACCGGAACAGAAAGGGACTATGGCGCCAAGCCACCCGGCCGCAAGAGCCGATCGCGTGCGCTTCGGGCCGGCGGCGCGGGTTAGGATTGCCTTCATGAGAACCGTGCTGCACGAAGCCGCTACCGCCATCCCGGATGAGGACTGGGCTCTGCTCGACCATGGCGATGACCCGTTTGTCAGCCGCGCCTTCCTCGGCACGGCCGAGAAAGTTGGCGCTGGCGGCCCGGCGCTGGGCTGGCAGGCCCGGCATCTGGCGCTGTACGACGGCAAGCGGCTGGCCGGTCTGCTGCCGCTGTACCTGCGCAGCCATTCCTTCGGCGACTTCTCGCGCGACTGGAACTGGGCATCGGCCTGGCAGCGCGCCGGACTCGACTACTACCCGAAGCTGGTCAGCGGCATGCCCTACACACCCTCGCCCGGCCCGCGCCTGCTGGTGCGGCGGGACATGGCAAGGGAAAGCGTGGCGCCGGCGCTGATCGAGGCGGCGCTGGACCTCACGCGCCAACTCGGCGCGTCCTCCTGGCAATGCCTGTTCGTCGAAGAGGAGGATCGCGCCCGGCTGGCAGCGGCCGGCCTCCTGATGCGGCGCGGCGTGCAGTTCCACTGGTTCAACCGGGGCTATCGCGACTTCGACGACTACCTCGCCGGCTTCACCGCCGACAAGCGCAAGAAACTCAAGCGCGAACGCCGCGCCGTCGCCGAATCCGGCCTCACGCTCGAAGCCCGGCATGGCGACGAAATCGATGCCGAACTGTGGCGGGCGATACATCGCCAGTATCGCGACACCTTCGCCCGCTACGGCAACCATCCGGCCTTCCCGCTGGAATTCTTCATCGAGGCCGGCGCCCTGCTCGCCAGGCGCCTGGTCGTCTTCGTCGCCTTTCAAGGGCAGACCCCGGTCGCCTCGGCCATCTGCTACCGCGATGCCGGCACGCTGTACGGCCGTCATTGGGGCAGTGAAATCGAATTGCCCGGCCTGCATTTCGAGCTCTGCTATTACCAGGGCATCGACTACTGCATCCGCCACGGCCTGCAAAGCTTCGAGCCCGGCGCGCAGGGCGAGCACAAACTCGCCCGCGGCTTCGAGCCGGTCGCCACCTGGTCAGCGTTCTGGATCGCCCATCCCGGCATGCGCCGCGCGGTGGCCGACTTCATCGTCCGCGAAGATGCGGCGATGCAGGACTACGAAGCCGAAACCGCGAACCACCTGCCCTTCAAGCAGGCAGGCTGAAGCTTCCGGCGTCAATGGTTGCCGGAAGCGATGGCAAACATCCGTTCGTTGCGCCGTTTGCGCGCCTCATCGACGGTCAGTCCGACCAGGCTCTCGGGCGGCAAGGGCACGTCCCAGTGCTGCTGGAACAAATCCATGTCCTCGCCGGTATCGAGGTGGGCACGGTAAACCTTCTCCTGCCAGGTCGGGGCGTTGGGCAGGGCAACCAGTTCGACGGATTCGATGCGCATGGAAGTTTCCTCTTGAGGCTGGGGTTTTCCATCATCCTGCGCCCCGGAGCGGCACCCCGTAATCAGGAAATTGAACGGGAATCGCCCCTTGTTTCCGCTTCCCCCGCAGCACGAATCGCGATCAAGGCAAGAGTTGGCGCTGGCAGGACGGCGCGACCTGAACCCGCTAGTCCTTGCGCAGTGCCGAATGCGGCCTTTCGCGCAGCGGATCGAGCAGGCCCGTCAGTCCGTTGTGGTCAAGCTCATGCATCAGCGCCAGCAGGCGACCGATCTCGCCCGGCGGGAAGCCTTCGCGGGCAAACCAGTTCAGGTAGTTCCCGGGCAGATCGGCTATCAGTCGCCCCTTGTGCTTGCCGAAGGGCATGGTTCGGGTGACCAGCAACTCCAGGAATTCGGCGTCCGCCATCAGGTTTCAGCCGGCGCCGGGAACCAGTATCGGGAACAGGCCGCGCAAGCCCGTAGCCATCATTTCCACCGCCATCGCCGCAAGGATGAAGCCGCCGACGCGCTCGACCACATCCAGCGTCGCCTGGCGGATTCTCCGATGCGCCCGGGCCGCAATGCGAAAAGTCACCCAGCAGGAGATGCCGACGATGAATATCGGCAGGACGACGTGGATCAGATCGACATAGTCATGCCAGGCGCTGTTGCCCATGACATAACTGAATGCCGCCGGACCGGCCAGGAGCGGCACCGCCAACGGCACGATCGAGGCGCTGTGGACCTGCTGGCTGTCGGCCACCGGCGGCGAGCCCTTGAAGCTGGTTTCCTTGCCCAGCACCATGGCGATCGCCAGCAGCAGCACGATGACGCCGCCACCCACCTGCATTGCGCCCAGCGTGACGCCGAGCAGGCCCAGCAGCGGCATGCCGAGAAAAGTGGCGACCAGCAAGGCGACGGTGACGCTGATCGCGATGGTGCGCGCAAAGCGGGCTTTCCCGGCGGGATCCAGACCGGCCGCCGCGGCGAGAAAGATCGGGATCATCGACACCGGTCCCACCAGGGCGAACAGCGCGACAGCTTTTTTCAGAGTGAGGGCGATGACGACTAGCATGGCTGGCAAGCTTACCTCAAGGGCTCAGACAGCCATGGCGATCGCGGCCGCAAATGAAAAAGGGTTTCCGGCGATTAACCGGAAACCCTTGGTATTACTGGTCGGGGCGGCGGGATTCGAACTCGCGACCCCTTGCACCCCATGCAAGTGCGCTACCAGGCTGCGCCACGCCCCGACTGCACGAATTATAACAAAGGAAATGCGCGGCGGCGTCAGGCGGCGCGCAGGAATTCGATGATGGCTGCGAGTTCGGCGCGCAACGGCGCCGGCGACGCATTGCCCTGCGCCTCGGCGGCGTCCTGCGGCTTGCCCGGGGCATCTTCCAGACGATTGCGTGCGCCGCTGATGGTGAAGCCTTCCTGATACAGCAGTTCGCGGATGCGCCGCACCAGCAGGACTTCGTGGTGCTGGTAGTAGCGGCGGTTGCCGCGCCGCTTGACGGGACGCAGTTGGGTGAACTCCTGCTCCCAATAGCGCAGGACGTGCGGCTTGACGCCGCAAAGTTCGCTCACTTCACCGATGGTGAAGTAGCGCTTGGCCGGTATCGGCGGCAGTTCGTCCCGGCTATTGCTGGGCGTTGCCACGCGGGAATGCCTCGACCGCCGCCTTGAGTTTCTGGCTGGCGTGGAAGGTGACGACGCGACGCGCCGTGATCGGGATTTCCTCGCCGGTCTTGGGATTGCGCCCAGGCCGTTGCGGCTTTTCGCGCAACTGGAAATTGCCAAAGCCGGAAAGCTTGACGCTGTCGCCCTTCTCGAGCGCCAGACGCACCTCGTCGAAAAAGGCTTCGACCATGTCCTTGGCTTCGCGCTTGTTGAGGCCAACTTTCTCGAACAACAGGTCGGCGAGTTCCGCCTTGGTCAATGTCATATAAGCTCCGACTGCGTTTATCCACGCAAGGACGTATGGAATTCCCGGCTGGCGACTGCCAGCAGATCGGCGATTACCGCCTCCACTTCCGCATCCTCGAGAGTACGTTGAGTATCTTGCATAACTATACGAAAGGCAAGGCTCTTTTCGTTTTCGGCCAGGCCCTTACCCTGATATACGTCGAACAGGGCGACATCGCGCACGATGGCGGGCGCCGCGGCGCGCAGGGCGGCCAGCAAGGGCGCCAGGGCCTGGCCATGCGGCACCACCAGGGCCAGATCCCGGATCACCGCGGGGAAACGGGAAACTTCCTCATAGCGGGAGAAGGGTGTCGCCAGCAGGGCGGCCAAATCGAGTTCGAACACCACCGGGGCGGTGCCCAGTTCGTACTTCTGCACCCAGCGCGGATGCAGTTCGCCAAGTATGCCCACCGGCTGGCCATCGAGAATGATCGTGGCACAGCGGCCCGGATGCAGCGCCGGATGCGCGGCCTTGACGCATTCGAGGCGACGCGGTACGAAGAGCGCTTCGACGTCGGCCTTGACGTCGTAGAAATCCACCCGGCTGGCGGGCTCACCCCATTGCTCGGGCAGCGCCGAACCGGCGGCAAGCCCGGCCAGGCGCAGCGGCTGATCGAATCCTGCGACCGGACCGGTGCCGGCGTCGCGCATAAAGCAGCGCCCCAGCTCGAAAATACGTACCCGCTCCGTCTGCCGCTTGCGGTTGGCGACCAGGGCTCCGACCAGGCCGCCGATCAGCGTCGTGCGCATCACACCCATCTGGCTGGCGATCGGATTGGCCAGCACGATCGGCTTGGCGCCCAAGGCCCGGGCGGCGGAAAAGTCGGCTTCCCAAGCGGCATCGACGAAGCTGTAGGTCACCACCTCGTGATAATCGCGTTCGGCCACCAGACGGCGCAGGCTCATGGCCGTGCGGCTGTGCTCCGTGGCCGGCATCATGGCCATCTGCGCCACCGGCGGCGGGGACGGGATGTTGTCGTAGCCGTGGATGCGCGCGATCTCCTCGATCAGGTCTTCCTCGATTTCGATGTCGAAACGGAAGGATGGCGGCGTGACCAGGAAATCCTCGTCCTGCCGCTCGACGCCGAGACCAAGGCCCTTGAGTATGCTTTCGATGCGCTCCGCACCGAGTCGAATGCCGATCACCTTCGCCGCACGCGCCGTGCGCAAGCGCACCGGGCGGCGCTGCGGCAGGTGCGCGGCCGACACGGCCTCGACCACCGGACCGGGCTGGCCGCCGCAGGTATCGACGATCAGTTGCGTCGCGCGTTCGATGGCCTTGCGCTGCAACTCGAAATCGACGCCGCGCTCATAGCGGTGCGAGGCGTCCGAACTGAAGCCCAGCGCGCGGGCCTTGCCGGCAATGGCGACGGGCGGGAAGAAGGCGCTTTCGAGGAACAGGTCGCGGGTGGAATCGCCGATGCCCGAATGCTCGCCGCCCATGACGCCGGCCAGCGCCAGCGGCTTCTGGTCATCGGCGATCAGTGCGGTATCGGCCGATGGCGTCACGGTCTGCTCGTTCAGCAGCAGCAGTTGCTCGCCGGGATTGGGCAGGCGCACGTGGATCGCGCCGGACAGCTCGGCATCGTCGAAGGCATGCAGCGGCTGGCCGAGTTCGAGCATCACGTAGTTGGTGACGTCGACCAGGAAGGAAATCGAGCGGATGCCACTGCGCTCGATGCGCCGCTTCATCCAATCCGGCGTGACAGCCTTGGCATCGACGCCGCGAATGATGCGGCCGCAGTAGCGCGGGCACGAAGCGGGGGCATCGAGCACCACCTGGCGCGTATCGGCAAGGCTTGCTGCGACCGGCTCGACCGCGGGCGCCAGCAGCGGCGCGCCGGTCAGGGCCGAGAGCTCGCGCGCTATGCCGAGCAGCGACAGGCAGTCGGCGCGGTTCGGCGTCAGCTTGAGCGTGATCAGTTGATCGTCGAGATCGAAATGGCGGCGGATGTCCTCGCCCACCGGCGCATCGGCGGCCAGCGCCAGCAGGCCGCCGTGATCCTCGGACAGGCCGAGTTCGCGCGCCGAGCAGAGCATGCCGAAACTCTCGATGCCGCGCACCTTGGCGCGCTTGATTTCGATACCCGGCAGCCTGGCGCCGACGCGCGCGCACGGCACCTTCATGCCGGCGGCGACATTCGGCGCGCCACAGACGATCTGCAGCGGACTGGATTCGCCGACATCGACGGCGCAGAGCTTGAGCTTGTCGGCATCGGGGTGCTTGTCGACGCTCAGCACCTCGGCCACGACGACACCCGAAAAGTCGGCGCCGGCGCTACGGCGTTCCTCGACTTCGAGGCCGGCCATGGTCAACAGATGGCACAGTTCGTCGGTCGAGAGCGCGGGATTGCAGAGGCTGCGCAGCCAGGATTCGGAGAATTGCATATCAGTGGAATTGCGTCAGGAAGCGCAGATCGCCTTCGAAGAACAGGCGCAGGTCGGGAATCGAATAGCGCAGCATGGTGAGCCGGTCCGGGCCCATGCCGAAGGCGAAACCCGTGTACTTTTCGGGGTCGAAACCGCCGAAGCGCAAGACGTTGGGATGGACCATGCCGCAACCGGCGATTTCCAGCCAGCGGCCTTCCAGAGCGCCGCTCATGAAGGCGACATCGATTTCGGCGGACGGCTCGGTGAAGGGGAAGAAGGAGGGGCGGAAACGCACCTTGAGGTCGTCGGACTCGAAGAAGCGCCGCAGGAAATCGGCGACCACGCCCTTGAGGTCGGCGAAGCTGACGTTCTCGCCAATCCAGAGGCCTTCGACTTGGTGGAACATCGGCGAATGCGTGGCATCGGAATCGACGCGATAGACGCGGCCGGGGCAGATCACCCGCAGCTCGGGCATCGTCTCCAGATGTTTGTAGCGGGCCGTATGCGCCAGCATGGAGCGGATCTGCACCGGGCTGGTGTGGGTACGCAGCAGCACGTCGTCCTGCAGCTTGCCGTCCTCGCCCTGCAGATAGAAGGTGTCGTGCATCGAACGCGCCGGGTGGTTCTCGGGCGTATTGAGCGCGGTGAAGTTATGCCAGTCGGTTTCGATCTCGGGGCCATCGGCGACGTCGAAGCCGATCGAACGGAACAACTGCTCGATGCGATCGAGGCTGATGATCACCGGATGCAGGCTGCCGCGCGAACGGCCGCGCCCGGGCAAGGTCACGTCGAGCGCTTCGGTCGCCAGCTGGGCTTCGAGCTGGGCGTTCTTCAACGCCTCGCGCCGTGTTGTCAGCGCCAACTCTATGCGTTCCTTGGCGATGTTGATCGCCGCGCCGGCGCTCTTGCGCTCTTCCGCAGGCAGCTTGCCGAGACCCTTGAGCAAGGCCGTGAGCGAACCTTCCTTGCCCAGATAGCGCGCCTTGGCGTCTTCCAGCTTGGCGGGCTCGGTGGCAACGGCAAAGTCAGCCATCGCGGAAGCTACGAGTTGATCCAGGTTATTCATCGATCAGAACAAATAGGCACAAGAAAAAAAGGAGGCCCCCAACAGCCCTGGGCCTCCTTCTCCGGGTGTGGCGCGACTCAGGCCGTCAGCTGGGCCTTGGCCTTTTCGGCCAGGGCGGCAAATGCCGGCTTGTCGAACACCGCGAGGTCGGACAGCACCTTGCGATCGACCTCGATCGAAGCCTTCTTCAGGCCGTTCATGAAGGTGCTGTACTTCATGCCCAGTTCGCGGGCCGCCGCATTGATACGGGCGATCCACAGCACGCGGAACTGCCGCTTCCGCTGACGACGGTCGCGGTAGGCATATTGCCCGGCCTTCATCACCGCCTCTTTGGCGATGCGATAGACCTTGCTGCGCCGGCCGCGGTAACCCTTGGCCAGGTCGAGAACCTTCTTGTGGCGCGCGCGCGCCGTTACACCACGTTTGACTCTTGGCATGGTGTATCTCCTTAACCGTTGGGCAGCATGGCGCGAACCGACTTGACGTCGGAGGCATGCACGGTGTGCACACCGCGCAACTGGCGCTTGCTCTTGGTGGTTTTCTTGGTCAGGATGTGGCGCTTGAACGCACTCCCGCGCTTGATGCCGCCGGAAGCGCGCACGACAAAGCGCTTCTTGGCACCGCTCTTGGTCTTCATCTTCGGCATCGAAGATCTCCCTATTACATGGCTGCCAGGTGTTTCCCGCCTCGGGAATGCTTGGTGACCTGCAACCACTTCTTGTTTCCGCATGCATAGCATGCGGAACAAATTCTTAATAACTCAATGCGGCTTTTTCTTGGAAGCTGCCAGCACCATGATGAGCTGGCGCCCTTCCATTTTCGGCCACTGCTCCACCATCGCCTGCTGCTCCAGGTCCAGCTTGATTCGCTCCAGCATGCGCATGCCGATTTCCTGGTGCGCCATTTCACGTCCGCGGAAACGCAAGGTGATTTTCGCCTTGTCGCCTTCGCTCAGAAACTTGATCACATTGCGCAGCTTGATCTGGTAATCGTTCTCGTCGGTACCGGGGCGGAACTTGACTTCCTTTACCACCACCTGCTTCTGCTTCAGCTTGGCCTCGTGCTGACGCTTGGCTTCCTGGTATTTGAACTTGCCGATGTCCATGATCTTGCAGACGGGCGGCACTGCAGTGGGAGCGATTTCCACCAGATCCACGCCGGCCTCTTCGGCCAGCGCCAGCGCCTGACGAATCGGGACGATGCCCAGTTGCTCTCCATCTTCCCCGACCAGACGAACCTCGGGGGTGGTGATCTCTTCGTTGAGACGCTGCGATTTATCCTGAGCGATGGTTCAAATCTCCAAAAAATTCAAAAAATCAGACCGTTGCGCCTCTGCTGCACTGTTCATGCAACAGACGCTCGATCAAGGCCTGGGGGGACATCTGCCCGAGATCCTGATTGCCGCGGGCACGTAAAGCAACCAACCCTGCAGCCTTTTCCTTGTCGCCGACGACAACGATGTAAGGCCGCTTCAACAAGCTATGTTCGCGGATTTTATAGTTTATTTTCTCTCCGCGCAAATCGCTGTCGACCCGCAGGCCGGCGTCGCGCAGCATTTTTGCCACATTTTCCGCGTAATCCGTCTGCGCTTCGGAGATATTCGTGACCACCACCTGCACCGGCGCCAACCAGAGCGGGAGGGCGCCGGCGTGGTTTTCGATCAGGATGCCGATGAAACGCTCCAGCGAACCGAGGATCGCGCGGTGCAGCATGACCGGCGTATGGCGACTGTTGTCCTCGCCGACATATTCTGCACCGAGACGCCCCGGCATCGAGAAATCGACCTGCACGGTGCCGCATTGCCAGGAGCGGCCAATGGCGTCCTTGATGTGGAATTCGATCTTGGGACCGTAAAAAGCCCCTTCGCCGGGAAGTTCGTCCCATGCCAGGTTGCTGGCGGTGAGCGCTGCGCGCAAGGCGTTTTCGGCCTTGTCCCAGAGATGATCCTCACCCACCCGGCTAGCGGGGCGCAGGGCCAGCTTGACGGCCACGTCGTGAAAGCCGAAGTCGGCATAAACCTTGCGCAACAGGTCGTTGAAGGCCGTGACTTCGGACTGGATCTGGTCTTCGGTGCAAAAAATATGTCCATCGTCCTGGGTAAAGGCGCGCACGCGCATCACACCGTGCAGCGCGCCCGACGGCTCGTTGCGATGGCAGGAACCGAATTCGCCATAACGCAGCGGCAGTTCGCGGTAGGAGCGCACGTCGGTATTGAATATCTGCACATGGCCCGGGCAGTTCATCGGCTTCACCGCGTAATCGCGGTTTTCCGACTCGGTGGTGAACATGTTGTGCTTGAAATGCTCCCAGTGGCCGGAGCGCTCCCACAGGCTGCGATCGAGGATCTGCGGGCAGCGGACTTCCTTGTAGCCGTTGTCGCGATAGACGCGGCGCATGTATTGTTCGACCTCCTGCCACACGGCCCAGCCGTGCGGATGCCAGAACACCATGCCGGGCGCTTCCTCCTGCAGGTGGAACAGGTCGAGTTGGCGGCCGAGCTTGCGGTGATCGCGTTTCTCGGCTTCCTCCAGCATGTGCAGGTAGGCGTCGAGTTCGTCCTTCCTGGCCCAGGCCGTGCCATAGATGCGCTGCAACTGCTCGTTGTTCTGGTCGCCGCGCCAATATGCGCCGGCCACCTTCATCAGCTTGAATACCTTAAGTCTACCGGTGGACGGCACGTGCGGACCGCGGCAAAGATCGATGAAGTCGCCCTCGCGATACAAGGACACGTCTTCGCCCTGCGGAATCGCCGCGATCAGTTCCGCCTTGTAGTGCTCGCCGATCGACTTGAAGAATTCCACCGCCTTGTCGCGCGCCCAGACTTCGCGCGTGACCGGAAAATCCTTCTTCGCCAGTTCCGCCATGCGTTTTTCGATGGCTTCCAGGTCTTCCGGCGTGAACGGGCGCTTGTAGGCGAAGTCGTAGTAGAAGCCGTTTTCGATGACCGGACCGATGGTCACCTGGGCTTCGGGAAACAATTCCTTGACCGCGTAGGCCAGCAGATGCGAGGTCGAATGGCGAATGATGTCTACGCCGTCGGCATCCTTATCGGTGACGATCGCCAGTTGGGCATCGCGCTCGATCAGAAAGGAGGTATCGACCAGCGCGCCATCGACGCGCCCGGCCAGCGCCGCCTTGGCCAGGCCGGCGCCGATCGAGGCGGCGACGGCGGCCACCGTCAGTGCTTGCGGGTATTCGCGTTTCGATCCATCAGTCAGGGTGATCACCGGCATAGTCGCAACTCCAGAAAAGCAACAGGGCGCACGGTTCACGCGAAAATCACGCGGTGCGCCCTACTTTCGATTTCGCGAAATTTTATCACAGCGCCCGCCGGCCTTACGGCATCATTCCGCTCTCGCCACCGGCCCAGGGAGCCAAGCTATGGATATCGACGGATTCATGCAGAACTACCAGCGCGCCTGGGAAACCAGCGACGAAAACCTGCTGGCATCGCTGTTCACAGCCGACGCTTGCTACCGCAATACGCCTTTCGCCGTGCAGCAGGGTCATGAGGCGATCAAGCAGTACTGGCAGCGCACCAAGCTGCAGACCGACATCCGGCTCACCTACGAGGTGCTGCAGCGCCACGCCACGGGCGGCATCGCGCACTGGCACACCACCTACCAGGTGACCTCGGAAGACATGTTCAAGATGTGGGCGGCCTCGACCGGCACCAACATGCTGGCGCGCCAGCCCGGCGATCCGCTACCGCGCCTGGCGCTGGACGGCATCGCCTGCGTCGAGTTCGACCAGGGCGGCTTGTGCCGCGAATTGCGCCTCTGGTGGCATAGCCGGATCGACGACTGATGTCGTCGCCGCCCGGGCGCAGCGTCCGGGCCGGCAGATGCGCTCAGGGCTCCGCCGCTGCGGCCGTTTCCGGTGCCTGGCGGCCTCGCATCGCTGCCGCCATCGAAATGTTCGGCCGATGGATGTAGAAGCCCTGCGCCAGATCGATGCATTGCGCCACGACCTGATCGAGCACGGCCTGGTCTTCGACATACTCGGCCACGGTGCGGATACCCAGGTCCTTGCTCAGCGTAACGATGCTGCGCACCAGCGCCCTGTCCTTCTCGCTGCTCTTCATGCCGAGGATGAAGTCGCCTTCGATCTTGAGGAAATCGATCGGGAAACGCTTGACATAATGAAACGACGAAAAACCGGAACCGAAATCGTCGATCGCCAGCTTGAAACCTTCGCTGCGCAGGGTACCGATGAAGCGTTCGAGCAATGCCATGTTCTTGATCGTCTCGCGTTCCGTGATCTCGAACACCAGGCGCGTCGGATCGATCCTGAACTGGCTTGCAATGCGCCGGGTTTCCTGCACGAAATCATTCAGCACCAGCGCCCGCGGTGACATGTTGATGAACAGGTAGCCGCCGTAGCCGGTGGTTTCCACCGCCTCCAGGGTTTTCTCCAGTTGGATGAAATCCAGCTTGTGCATCACGCCCATCTTTTCCGCGATGGCGACATATTCGTCGGCGATGATGTAGCGCCCGTCCTCCATGCGTATCCGCGACAGCACCTCGATTGCCTCGACCTCGCCGCTGACGACATTGACGATCGGCTGGAAGAAGGGCACCACGCTGCGCTTCTCGACCGCGTTCAGGATCAGCATGCTCTTCTCGCCGAGGGTGCGGAATACGTCGATCACGTCCTGGGCATCGGGCACCACCACGCGATTCTTGCCCTCGGCCTTGGCCCGATACATCATGTTGTCGGCAAACAGGAAGAGATCCTTCATCGCCACGGCATGGTCGGGATAGGTGGCCATGCCGATCGACACCGAGCCGGTGACGACGGCGCCGTCGGGCACGCCCATGGTCACCCCGCCCACCGCTTCGATGATCCGCCGCGCCACCACCGTGGCGGCCTCCAGGTCGGTTTCCGGCAGGATCGCGACGAATTCGTCGCCACCGTAGCGCGACAGCAGGTCGTCATCGCGGATCGCCGACTTGATGCCGCCGACCAGCAACTGCAGCAGCTTGTCGCCGACCCCGTGGCCGTAGGAATCGTTGATCGACTTGAAGTTGTCGGCATCGATCACCAGCAGCGTGAACTTCTTGCCGTGCCGCGAGGAGCGGATCACCTCGTTATCGATCAGCTCCCAGAACACCCGCTGGTTATAGAGATTGGTCAGCGGATCGCGCGTGGCGTAGTACTCGAGATCCTTGGTGTATTTGTCGATGGCCTTGACCGAGCCGACGACGTTGAGCAGGGTGGCGAGAATGCTCTGCACCACCAGCAGGCGCATCGGGTCGGTTTCGTCCTGCGGTTGCATGCCGATGCCGACGATGCCGCCGATTTTCGGCGCATCGACCAGCAGCGACTTGATCTGCACGTCGATGTCCGCCGCCGTGAGTTCCGGCGTCATGGTGCCGACGTCGGCAATGGTGTGTTTGACGCGGATCGAATAGCCGGTCTCGAAATACTCGGTACGCTGCAGGATCTGGTACAGGCAGTTTTCGAACACCCGCTTGGTTGCGTCGGACGGACGCCGGCGCCAGAAGATCTCCAGGTCATAGGCCTCGTCGCCGATCTTGAACACCGAGAACATCAGGTAGGCCGGCATCACGGCATCGATGTCGAGGATCAGGCGGCTGACATACTCGCGCCAGTCCTTGATGACTTCCGTGGTGAGTATGAATTTTTCGAGCAGGCGAATCTCGAATTCGAGCATGTCCTTGTCCACCGCAATCGCCCGGATGCGCTCGGTCAATTGCCTGACTTCGCTGGCCACCGCGTTGAATTCGGAAAAGCCCAGATCGATCTGCCTGGCCTCCAGCGCGCGCAGGTCGGAGATCCGGTTGACCGCCCGGATGTCGCCGGCCAGGGTGTCAATCGATTTTTCCAGGCGGCGCCGTATGTACAGCACCATGATCAGGGTCACCACCAGCACCACCGGGATGATGGGAGCGAAGGCATAGGTGAAGCGCGTCTGGTGCGATTCGATGGCAGGCGCCACGTTCTGTCGCACGTCGATCACGCCCAGCACATCGCCGACCGCCGCATTGACATGGCACTTGAGGCAGACTTCCTGGGCCTGCAGGGGATAAACGACGCGAATGATGTCGCCCATGTCGACGCGCTGACGATTGCCCTCTCTCAGCGCACGCTCGATTGCGGCATCGGGAGTCTTCTGCGCAATCTCGCCGAACAGGGCGCTGACCTTGGGTCCGCGATAGATGTCGATCTGGCGCTCGCTGCGGTCCACGGATTTTTGTATCGCCCCGAGGAAACCTTCCAATTGCCGGCGGTTCCAGCCCGTGCTCATCAGTTCGAACATCGCGTTGAAGGTCAGCTCGGCAAAAGCGGTGGCGTCCTGCACGGCATCATCGCGCACCGAGCGATCGTAAATTCCGCGCACCACGAACAAGGTGGTAGCGAAGATCGCGACCGCGAATACCGCGCCGGCGGCAAGCAGCAGTCCCTTGATGCTGCGCACGGGATTCATGTACGCCGGCACCGCGCGCAGATGGCCGGCGCCGCCGCCTCAAACACATTCCATGCGGCGCCAGGTTGCGATGCGATCACGCCCGGTCCTCGCGCACGGCCAGGCAATCGGCGGCCATGCCGCCGGTGGCGTAGATGTTGAGGAATTTCAGGCTGATCACGCGCAGGCAGGATGACAGGTTCTTGTCGTTGGCCACCAGGCAGCCGTCGAGCACCCGCTCGATCAGACGCGGCACGGTGAGGCCGCATTCATCGGCCATGGCGTCGATGACGTTCCAGAACGCGCGCTCCAGCGCCACCGTGGTGCTGTGGCCATGAATGCGGAAACCGCGCTTTTCGGGAATGAACTCGCTGATCTGCGCCGTCGAGCAGGAGTCGAACATGTGATCGAGCAGATCCCGCGATTCACGATAGATGGTCATCTTGCCTCCTCCGGACGGGCCGCAGTTCTGCAGCCGATTTTTGTTTGCAATAAATACTACCCGAGCCGCGCCCCCTTCCATAGAATTCTTTCACAGCGTCGGCCGGCCAAGCCGCAACGCAACAACAAGGAGGAGTACCGGCATGGAGTTTTTCCGCAAGACCCTCGACCCCATCATCGCGCTTGCAGCCATCGCGGTACTCGACATTTTCATGTTCCTGCTGATGGGTGCGTGGACCGTCGGCGGCGGCGAGACCATGATGACCGGCCTGATGGCCCAGGCCGTGCTCGGCGACGAACTCGATCGCATCCCGTTCTGGAGCATCGTGTTTCCGCCGCATGCGGACTACTGGAAGATCTACATCAGCCTCGGCATGCTGTTCGGCGCCTTCGTCGGCGCGGTGGCCAGCAAGGAGTTCTACCTGCGCGTGCCGCGCCATCTGTCCGAATGGGTCCTGATCACCATCGGCGGACTGCTGATGGGCTTCGGCATCCGGCTGGCCTATATCTGCAACGTGTCGACCTTCTTCGGCCTGATGCCGGAAATGAACCTCGGCGGCTACCTGGCCATGTCCGGCATCATCGCCGGCGCCTGGGTCGGTTCGCTGATCTACAAGAAACTTCTGGAGCGGGACGCATGACCCCTATCGTCGAATGCCTGGTGGCTTTTCTGTTCGGCTCCGTCGCCGGCCTGTTGATGCAGCGCTCGCGCTTCTGCAACACCGCCGCGCTGCGCGACGCGATCATGTTCAAGACCTATCGCAATACCAAGGCCATGCTGGTGGCGATGATGATCCTCACCGTCGGCTTCACCGGCTTCATGAGCGTCGGCGCCGGCCATCCGCTGCAGTTCGATGTCGGCCTCAACACCTTCGCCGGGCTGTTCCTGTTCGGCATCGGCATGGTGCTGGCCGGGGCCTGCACGGTGTCGACCTGGGTCAAGGCCGGTGAAGGCAACATCGGCGCGCTGTGGGCGCTGATCTTCACCTTCGTCGGCATGTTCCTCTTCTCGCTGGTGTGGTCGGCGAGCTGGTGGCCGCCCGCGCCGCAGACCATGACCGGCCAGATCAATGCCCCGGCCCTGCAGCTCGGCTTCGCCAATGCGCAGACGCTGCAGGACAAGTTCGGCATACCCGCGATCGTCTTCGGCCTGGCGCAGACGGCCTTCCTGGCCCTGCTCTATCGCGGCATCCTGCGCCGCGAGCGCGCCCAGCACGCCGAGCACGAGAAGCACCAGCGGGAACACCAGAAGAAGAAGGCGGCCAGGGCCGCCGCTGTCGAAGTCTGATCGGGAGAAAGAAATGGGATTGTTCGGGTCGAAAAAGAAAGTCGAGGAAGTCGTTGCCGGTGGCGAAGCGACACTTGCGGATGGCACCAGAATCGGCATTGCGCGCCGCGTCGACTGCCTCGGCGTGTCCTGCCCGCGGCCGCAACTGATGACCAAGAAGGCGGTCAACGAGGTCGCCGTCGGCGACATCATCGAAGTGCTGGCCGACAACCCTTCCTCGGTCGAGGCCTTGCCGCCGCTGTGCGACGAGCTGGATGCCACGCATCTGGAGACGGTCAAGGCGTCCAACTGCTGGCACATCTATATCCGCAAGGACTGATGCCATGTGGCAACGACTGCTCCTGCGTTTCCTTGTGGCGTTCTCGGCGATAGCCAGCATCGGCGGCCTGCTCTGGATGACTTTCGCGCCGCCACCGGGCATGAAGGCGACCGCGGATGGCGTGCCCTATTTCACGCCGCCGGTGGTGCATCCGGTCAGCGGCGCAGCCGTGCCGATGGAAACCCTGGTGCGCCATTACAAGGGAGGCAAATGATGGGCATCGACGCGCAAACCATAGCCCACGGCCTGCTCTTCTGCCTGGCTTTCGGCATGATGTACCTGGCATTCTTCAGCGACTCGCTGTGAGCCTGACCTTTTTCGGGAGAGCCCTATGCTGAATCGCACCGGCGTAATTTTCTGTTCCGTGAGCCTGGTGCTGACCGTCGCCGTCTGCGCCGTCGGCTTCTCGCTGGCCGCCCTGCCGCGCGCAACCATCGCGGCGTCGAAACAGCCGGCGCCGCCGGAAACCCTGCCCGAGCTCGATTTGCCCGGCTTCGGCAAGGTGACGGTGATCGATCTCATGGGCTATTACATCGACAATCCGCCGGTGCCGGTGGCCGCGGGCGCTGCGCCGGCCGCGGCGAAACGCTTCGGCGGTTGCTGACGATGCGTACTGCCCTGGTCGCCCTGGCCCTGATTGTCGCGCCTGTGTGGGCGGCGAGCGACTTCGCGTACACGCAAAGAGTTGACGCTGGCGAGACGGTGATCGACAGCCGTCCGCTGGCGGATTGCAAGCGCGCCAGCCTGCCCGGCGCGCGCTGCCTGCCGGCCGAGGATTTCCTTGGACCGTCCCGGCAATTGCCCAGCGAACGAAACATTCTCTGGCTGCTGGGAACGGCAGGTCTCAACGGTAGCGAATCCGTGCTGCTTGTCGGCCAGGATGAAACCGACCGTGATTTCGTCGCCGGCCTGCTCTATCTCGCCGGACAAAAGTCGGTGCGCATCCTGAGCCTTCCCCCGCGCACCCAGGGCACGGTCAGCGGCGCGGAGCGCGGCATGGTGCGCAGTACGGTGTGGACGGCGCCGATGCGTGACCACTTATGGGTACTGGGCGCGGACATTCTGCGCAGCAAGCCGGCGCTGATCGATGCGCGCCAGGCCGGGGCGACGCCGTCTCCAGGCGCTGGCGTGGTGATTGCCGACGATGCCCGGCAAGCGATCGCCCGCTTCACGCAGTTGCGCGCGGGCCGCGGACTTGCCGTGCGCGTCCATCCGGGCGGGCTGGCAATGGCAACAGGGAGAGCGCGCTAATGGACATCCTGTTCCATGTCAGCACCGCGGCCGGCGGACGACTGCTGTATCCGCTGCTGCTCGCCGCAGCCCGCGCCGGCTGCAGCAGCGGCGCCTTCTTCACGCACGAAGGGGCGCTCGCTCTGCGCGACACCGACCTGACGGCGGCGCTCGTACATGTCGAGCGCGCCGTGGTCTGCGAGGAATCCTGGCATCGCTTCTGCCCGGGACTGCCCTGCCCCGTCGAGGCCGGCAGCCAGACCAGCAACAGCGCCCTGATGGGCGAGACACGCAAGGTGGTGAGCTTGTGAGCGCCAGCAATGAGAAAACGCTCCTGGTGCTGGCGCGGCACGACCACACCGAGGCGATGCGCGTGGCGGCCGGGCTGACCATTTTCGGCCACCAGGTCGATCTGGTGTTCATGACCGGGCCGGTCGCCGACACCCCCGAAAACGCCGCCAATGCCGAACTGCTGGAACTGACCGGCATCGCGCCGCAAACCACCGTGGCCGCGATGGCCGACGACCTGCCCCTGCTCGACGCCGCGGCGCTGGCGCTGGCGATGACAAATGCCGACATCGTGCTCTCCATCTGAGTCGACCATGAACATATTGCAACTGAATACCGGTCTGTTTCCCGACGCCCAGACCGTGATCGCCGCGCTGCGGCAGATGGCACCGACGCATCGCGTCGAGGTCGTCGATATCCGGCGTCCGGACCTGCAGCAAAGCGACTGGGACGGCGCCATCGTCGCAATCCTGGCCGCCGATCTGGTTGTCAGCACCTGAAGCAAGCAGCACCTGGCAGAACCCATAAAACCTGATGGAGGAGACGCACATGAAGAGCATATTGATGAATAGCGGCCGTTCGTTCCGGCTGGCCTTGGCCTTGTTGTTCGGTTTCATCGGATCGGCCTGCGCCGCCGACCCGCTGGTCGACGCGGCGTGGCTCAAGGCGAACCTGGGCAAGCCCGGCATCGTCGTGGTGGACATCCAGGGAACGTCCGATTACCTGCGCGGCCACATTCCCGGCGCGGCCAGCACCGACTTCGCCAAGTCCGGCTGGCGCGAGGAGACTGCCGAAAAGGTACCGGGCATGCTGCCGGCCAAACTCGACAAGCTGGTCGCCCACATCGGCAGCCTGGGCATCGACAACAACAGCCACGTAGTCCTCGTCGCTCCCGGCGGCGGCTATAGCGACATGGGCTTTGCGACGCGCATCTACTGGACCTTCAAGGTGCTCGGTCACGACAATCTGTCCATCCTCAACGGCGGCATGGCGGCCTGGACCAAGGACAAGGCCAATCCGCTGGAAACCGGCGCTGCCAAGGTGACGGCCAAGACCTTCACGCCGCATCCGCGTCTCGACATGGTCGCCACGGTCGCCGACGTCAAGGCGGCGAAGGCCAAGGGCGTGCTGCTGGTGGATAACCGTCCCGAAGATCAGTTCGTCGGCATCAACGGCAGCCCGGCGGCCAAGGAAAACGGCACCCTGCCCGGCGCGCACAACCTGCCCTCGGGCTGGACCACCGAGAATGGCGGCGGCATGTTCCGCCCCAAGACCGAACTGGAAAAGCTGTTCAAGGTGGCCAGCGTGCCCACCAGCGGCGAGCAGATCAACTTCTGCAACACCGGCCATTGGGCGTCCGTCGGCTGGTTCGTATCGAGTGAAATCATGGGCAACAAGAAGGCCAGGATTTACGACGGCTCCATGACCGAATGGACCATCACCAAGGCCGGCCCGGTCGAGCACAAGATCAGCCTGAAATAAGCCTGGATGCGTGTCCGCATTCTCCTCGCGGGTCTCGCGGCGGCGTGCTGTTGCGCCGCCGTCCAGGCCGCGGGAGAGCATCAGCGTCGGCTGGCAGCGGAACTTGTCGTCATGGCCGGCGATGCGCGTCGGCTGGCAACCGGCGCCAGCGGACCGCTGGAACGCGAGGGACTGGTCAAGCGCCTCAGCGGGGCGCTTGCGTCGCTGCCGCTGCTGCTGCGCCGGGCCGATGACGATGCCAGGCCGGTGGCCGCCTTGCGCGCAACGCTCGCCCGCGGCGACTGGCGCGCCTTCGCTGCCGCGCTCGCGCCGCTCAGGCAGCGCCACGCCTTCGACGCGCGTGCCTTGCTGACCGCCGCGCCAACGCCGGACATGCTGGCTCTCGGCGCAGCCATCCACCGGACGACCTGCGCCGGCTGCCATGATGCGGCGGGCGGCGATACGCTGTTGCCGGCCTTCGATCTTTCACGGCAGATCAAATCCATGCCGCGCGAAGAATTCGCCGCGCGCCTGCTGCTCGGCGTGCGCGGCGATCGCACCATCGCCTGGCACAACCCGTTCAGCGATGCGGAACTCGCGGCGCTGATCGCCTGGTACGCCGCCGCCCGCTGAAGCGCCGGCCGCCAAATGGTGCGGCACGGCCGCCCCGCTCAGTCCGCAATGAATTCCCGCGGCGCCTTCGAGCTCTTGCCCAGCGCCTGCGCCACCGCAGCATGGGCGATCTGCCCGGCACAGACATTGAGGCCCGCGGCGAAACCGGGGTCGTCGCGCAGCGCCCGGCGCCAGCCCTTGTCGGCCAGCGCGCGCAGATAAGGCAGGGTGGCGTTGTTCAGCGCCAGCGCGGAAGTGAGCGGCACGGCGCCGGGCATGTTGGCGACGCAATAGTGCAGCACGCCTTCCTCGACGAAGACCGGATCGGCATGGGTGGTCGGACGCGAAACTGCGCAGCAGCCGCCCTGATCGATGGCGACATCGACGATCACCGCGCCGCGCTGCATTTTCCTCAACAGCGCGCGGTCGATCAGCTTCGGCGCCACGTCGCCCGGCTGCAGCACAGCGCCGACCACCAGATCGGCACCGCAGACGGCTTCTTCGATCACCGCGCCGCCGGCCAGCAGCGTGCGAATGCGTCCGGGATATTCGCGGTCGAGCGCGTCGAGCCGCGGCAGTGTGCGATTGATCACGGTCACCGCAGCACCGAGCCCCAGCGCCATGCGCACCGCATGGCTGCCGACGCTGCCGGCGCCGAGCACCGTGACACGCCCCGGCGCCACCCCGGGAACCCCGCCGAGCAGCACGCCGCGGCCGCCCTGGGTCTTTTCGAGAAAGTGCGCGCCGACCTGCACCGCCAGGCGTCCGGCCACCGCCGACATGGGTGCGAGCAAGGGCAGCCCGCCATCGCGATCGGTCACCGTTTCATAGGCGATGGCGACGCCGCCGGCGCGCTGCAAGGCCTCGGTCTGGCGCGGGTCGGGCGCCAGGTGCAGGTAGGTGAACAGCACCTGGTCCGGCCGCAGGAAAGCGTACTCGTCGGCCTGCGGCTCCTTCACCTTGACCACCAGTTCGGCCGCCCAGGCGTCGGCCGCACCCGGCACGATGCGGGCGCCGGCCGCCGCATACTGCGCATCGCCGAAGCCGATCGGCACGCCGGCACCCGACTGGACATGTACCTCGTGCCCGGCCGCGCACAGCTCCCGCACCGCGGCGGGAACCAGGCCGACGCGAAATTCGCCGGACTTGATTTCGGTGGGAACGCCAATACGCATTTTTCATCTCCTCGCGGATCTGCCACGCGGCCAAGTATGCACTTCCGGCGCCGAAATCGGTCTGGGTCGCCGGGTTTGCGCAATCTGAAATGCTTCATGACATGTTCACGGCCATGCTGCCAACTGCTACCATGCATTCATGACGAACTGGACTCCAGCCCTGAGCACCGGCGTGCCGCTGATCGACGAGCACCACAGGATAATTTTCCAGTGGATCGCCGAGTTGGAACGCGCCAGCGCCGATCGGCGCACGCTGTTCGGCGTTTACGCGATTACCCGGCTGAAACACTATATCCGCGACCACTTCGCGGCAGAGGAAGCCCTGATGGAGTCGGCCGCGTATCCGCAGCTGGCCGAGCACATGGCGGCACACGCGGACTTCCGCGTCAGGCTCGGAGAACTCCAGATTCGCTCCATCGAGCAGGACATTTCGGAGGAGACGGTGCAATTCCTCCGGGATTGGCTGGTCCAGCACATCGCCACGACCGACATGGCCTACGTGCCCTACCTCAAGCCACATAACCGCATCCGCAACTGATCGGCATCGCACGCAGCGGCGCTGCCGGCGGGACGCGCATGCCGGCACCATAGGGGCTTTGGCGCAGCGTATGATGCGCCGCTCGATGCGACTTACAAGTGCATTAACAACGGCTTATGTTGCTATCGTGCGTGCTTCCTGCCGCCCCCGGAATTCTGCGAGCCACCTTTCATGACCATACGCGTAAAAATCTTGCTGCTCGGCCTGCTCGCGGTGGCAAGCCTGTCATACATCCTTGGCGTCCGCATCGTGACCGAGGGCCGCGAACACGCGGCCAAGCTGGAGTTCCTGACGCGGCTGGAAGCCGCCGCAGCGCTTTCTTCGCTGGTTCACGAATTGCAGAAGGAGCGGGGGATTTCGGCAGGCTATCTGGTGATCCGCTCGCCCGACAACACCGGGCTGCTTGATGCCCAACGCGCATCCACCGACCGGGCCATGGTCCGCTTCCGCGATCCGGAGACCCCCGGTCTGGAGTCTCTGGCAAGGCTCGCCGAAACCCGACGAAAAATATCGGGAGACGCAATGGATCCGGCGCTCTCCTTCAGTTACTACACCCAGACCATCGTCGAGATCCTCGACCAGATCGACGCCCTGGCGCGGGACTCCAACACGACGCTGCTGACCCGGGACCTCAACGCCCACGTGCACCTGCTGTATGCCAAGGAATACCTGGGACAGATTCGCGCCAGCATCAACGAATCCCTGTCCCTCGGCACGGTGGACAAGGAACGGCTGACCGTGGTGCTGCGGCTGCTGAACCTGCATCAGTTCTACATCCGGACCGGCTTGCGCGACGCCTCGCCGGAAGTCGCCCAGGCGCTGCGCGGCGTCCTCGGCCAGGCGCAGGTGCAGCATAGCTTTGCGCTGATCGAGGGCGTGCTGTCCGGCAGCGGCCAGGCGCCGCCGGCGGATCAATGGTTTGCCACGGCCACCCATGCCATCGATCAATTCCTGAGCGTCGAAGGCCAATCCATGCGCTACCTGCGTCAGCAGGCCGAAAACGAGATTGCGGCGAGCGAGCGCCGGGTTTTGCTCGATGCCGGACTTGCCCTCACCGCAGCGCTGGCGCTGATTCTCTTTGCTGCCTCGGCGGTGCTGAGCCTGCTGCGTGCGCTCGACGTGCTGATCACCAACATCGAGCACACCGTCGCCACCCAGGATTTCGCCACTCGCATCCAGGCGCCCAACGACGACGAAATGGGCGAGTTGTCGCACAGCTTCAACGAATTGATGGGCATTGCCGAACACCTGATCAAGGAGAAGGACTATTTCGCCTCGACCGACCTGCTGACCGGGGCCTACAACCGCTACCGCTTCACCGAGCTGTTCGGCATCGAGTTGCAGCGTGTCCAGCGCTATGGCGGCGGCCTCGCGCTGATCATGTTCGACATCGACCATTTCAAGGACATCAACGACCGCTTCGGCCATGCCGCAGGCGACATGGTGCTCAAGGAAATTGCCCGTCTGGTGCGCAGCCTGATCCGCGCCAACGACGTGCTGGTGCGCTGGGGCGGCGAGGAGTTCATGATCCTGGTGCCGCACACGGGGAACGAGGCCGCCGATCTCGCCGAAAAGCTTTGCCTCGCGGTCGAAGGCCACCATTTCCACTACGCACCGAGAGTCACGGCCAGCTTTGGCGTCAGCGCCCATGTGCCCGGCGATACCCTGGAAACGCTCTGCGCGCGCACCGACGAAGCGCTCTACCGCGCCAAGCACCAGGGACGCAACCGGGTGCGCGCGGTGTTCGCGGCGGAGCCGGACGCCGGGCCCGGCGCGGCGTCCCTCGCACCGGCATAGATTCGCCGCAAGCCCGGCGTAAACCGACAAAGCCACCTCGCGGTGGCTTTGTAGTGACATGAACTACCTGATTTCCTGCGGAATCCTGGTAGGCGCGATTGGACTCGAACCAACGACCCCCACCATGTCAAGGTGGTGCTCTAACCAGCTGAGCTACGCGCCTACTGAAGAGCGCGCAGTATAAGCACGACGCGAGCAAAGTCAAGACACCCCCTGCAAGCCCTTGGCCGGACTGGCCTTTCAGGCTATGGATGGCTCGGAATGGCATCGCGCTAACCCGGACCTGGCCGCCTAATCGCCGAGCAACTCGGAAACCGGCTCCAGTTGCTCCACGTGCTGCGCCACCACCTTGACGATGACGGTGATCGGCACGCTCAGCAGCATGCCCCAGATGCCCCACAGCCAGCCCCAGAACAGCAGCGAGATGAATACCGCCGCGGTATTCATTTTTGCGATCCGTCCCGTCATCCAGGTGACGCCGAAGAATCCGACCGCAACGGCAATCACCGCCGAGGCGCCGACGACGAGCAGCACCGCGGACAATTCGCCGAACTGCATGAAGGCCGCCATGCCCATGGCCGCTGCCGTGACCACCGGGCCCAGATAGGGAATCACGTGCAGCAGACCCGCCGCCACGGCCCAGGCGCCGGCGTTTTCCAGGCCGATCCAGTGCAGCGCCAGCCAGGTCAGCAAGCCCACCAGCACATTGGTCGCCAGCAGCATCAGCATGTAGCGCTGGATCGAATCATTGATGTCGTCGAGGATGCGGACCGTGATTTTTCTCTTGGACAGGGATGGCCCCGTCACCCGCACCAGTTTTCTCTTGAAGATGTCGCCCGACAGCAGCAGGAAGAAGGTCAGGAACAGCACCATGGTGGCCTGGCCGAGCATTGCCGCGGCGCCCATGGAGCCGACCCAGAGGAAATTGCCGAAGCGGGAGCCGGGCGAGTCGATCACGACATGCGTCGCCTGCCGCCTCGACTTGCCGGGCTGGCCTGTCGCCGCGCTGGTCGCCTTTTCGATTTCGCTCGCGGCGGTTTCCACCTTCTGCAGGTTGCTCGCCTGCCCCTTGTTCAGACTGGCCACAGCGGCCGACACCTTGGTCGCCGCTTCCGGCAACTGGTCGAGTATGGTCTGCACTTCATCGCGCAAGGAGTAGCTGCCGAAGGCCAGCGCCGAAACCACGCCGGCCATCACGATGCTGGTGCCGACCACGCGCGGCACGCGGATGCGTTCCAGCCATGCCACCAGCGGACCCAGAGTGTAGGCGAAGAGTATGCCCAGCAGCAGGGAAATGAAAAAGCCCTGTGCCCATTTCAGGGCAAATACCGTCGCCACTATGGCGATGACGGCCAGCGCCAAATCCCGGCTGCCCTCCAGCACGCTGCTCACCGGTGGCGCAGCCGCCGCATCGGGACCGGGGTCAGCCGGGTTTTCGGCAACAGCGTCCATTTCGTTTGCGGGGCCAAGGGGCGTAGGGTCGGACATAGGAATAGGTGGCTGTTTCATCGGTCGATCCCGGGCCGCGCGGCAAGGGCGCTGCTTTCCTCCATGCGCAGCCGCTCCTGCTGCAGGCTGCCGAACCACAGTGCGTAGTGCCGCGTGAATTCCGCGCCGAGGAAAAATATCTGTGCCGAGTAATAGACCCACAACAGCAGGGCGATCAGCGATCCGGCGGCGCCGAAGCTCGATGCCACGCCGCTGTTGCCCAGATACAGGCCGATCACGTACTTGCCCAGGCTGAACAGTCCCGCGGTAAAGGCCGCACCGATCCAGACGTCGCGCCACGACAGCGGCGCCTCGGGCAAGGTCTTGTAGATGATCGAAAACATGCAGGCGATCACGGCAAAGGAGACGAGCGACGACATCGTTTCCAGCACCAGGGCGGAACTGCCGAGCATTCCATGTGCGTAGCGCTCGGCCATCGCCAAACCGGCGCTGACGACCAGCGATACGAGCAGCAGAAAGGCCAACACCAGCACCAGACCGAAGGACAGGAGCCGCGTTCTGAGCAGTACGCCGAAGCCCGAGCGGCCGGTCGGGCTTATGCCCCACAGTTCATCGAGGCTGCCCTTCAGCTCGGCGAACACGCTGGTTGCGCCCAGCAGCAGCAGCACGCTGGCGATGAGCGTGGCCAGCAGGCCCGAAGATGGACTCTGCGCACCGGCCAGCAAGGCCTGCATCGCCTTTGCGCCGTTCGGCCCGACCAGACCTTCGAGTTGGGCGACGATCTCGCCCTGGGCCGCTTCGGCGCCGAAGAAATAGGCGGCGACGGCAATCGCCAGCACCAGGATCGGCGTCATCGAGAACAGAGTGTAGAAGGCCAGCGCTGCGCCTTTGCTGGCGGCACGATGGTCGATCCACGAAACCAGCGAAGCGACCAGGACGTTTTTCAGCCGACGCGCCCAGTGGATGGGAACGTGGACGATGAGTTCTACGATTGCACTGGCCATGGCTGGTCTCGCCCGGGACGCTTGCGGTGGCTGGCACAGCGCGAACAGGCAAGCGCGGGCAGGGCCTGCGGCTGCCTGTTCGTGCTACGGCCTCAGTTGGCTTACTTGATCCGCATGTCGTTCTTGACGGACCTGACACCGGCGACACCGCGCGCCAGATCGGTGGCCTTGTTGATCGCCGTCTGCGAGCTGACGAATCCGCTCAACTGGACCACGTTCTTGAAGGTCTCGACATTGATTTCAGCCGACTTCAGGGTCGGCTCATTGAAGATCGCCGCCTTCACCTTGGTCGTGATCACCGCGTCGTCGATGTACTCGCCGGTGCCTTCCTGCTTGGTGGTGGACGCGCAACCGACGACCGAGACCAGCGTGACGGCCAGGAAAAGTGCCGAGATATAGCTTCTAGCTTGTTTCATGATTGATTCTCCAAATTGAAGTTGAACAGAATTCCCGCTCCGGATTCGAGCAATTTGTTTCGCCATCTTGCGGACCGGGAACCGAGCCCCTGGGATGCAAACCGCACACGCTTTCGAAGCCTCAGGGCCAGAATAGTCAAGACCACTGGCGGCGTCAGTGCGCTGGCGTACATAGCGCAAGACAAGCGGATGCGCCGGCCAACGCAAGTGCAATAATTGCGGCTGCATCGGACATGGGAATCGCGGCCTGCGGCGCGATCGCCGTCGCGCCAGCGCCAACTCTCTGGCCGGCCTGGCGCAGCAGGCGCGCGGCGGGAAGGCGGATCAGCGACGGCTGAGTAGGACGAAGACGATGAGCGCGGCCACCGCGGGAATGCCAAATGCCTTCCATGGATTCTCCCTGACGTATTCCTGGGTGGCGTCGGCAGCGTCCGAGGCCTTTCTTGCGACCGCAATTCGCGCCGCATCGAGTCTCGATCTCGCATCCCGCAACTGGCCCTCGATCCGGGTCCGCGTCGCAGCGAATTCCTCCGCGGTCGAACTTACCACCTGCTGCAACAGGTCGTCGGTATCGGCGACAATGTCCTTGAGATCCCTGACGAGCCTGTCCTTCTTGATCTCGATGGCGCCGCGCTGTTCGAATAATGCCATATTCATGATCTCTCCCGATGTTGACGGGTAGCAGCGGCGACCGGAGATTCGGGCGCCAACGCTCCCCTGACGCATAGCCTGATCCCTGCCTGTGCGCCGGTCTGTACGCCACCGCACGACGCGGACCCGGGACATTGAGCGAAGCGGCTGGAGCGGCGCCGCTCGACCACGTCTATGTGTTCCAGCGCACTGACTGGCACCGCCGCAAGGAGGATAAGTACACCCTGTGGTTCGATCGCTACCATCAAAAGGAAACCAAAATGAAAATCCCATCCCGCTTCAAATCAGTCGCCATTTCGATCCTGCTCGCAGCCGGGCTGGCTGCGTGCGACAAGCCCGGACCGGCGGAAACCGCCGGCAAGAAAATCGATCAGACGGCAGAGGCCGCCGGCAAGAAGCTCGACCAAACCGCCGAGGCCGCCGGTCGCAAGATCGAGCAAACCGCCGAAGCCGCCGGCAGGTCGATCGACAATGCCAGCGACAAGCTCGGCGACAAGCTGGGCGAGCAAGGCATGAAAGCCGGCGTCGCCATCGACGACACCGAAATCACGGCAAAGGTCAAGGCGTCGATTTTTGCCGAGCCCGGTCTGAAGACGCTGCAGATCAGCGTCGACACCATCAAGGGCGTGGTGACACTGACCGGATCGGTCGATTCGCCCCAGAGCAGCGACAGGGCCAAGCAACTCGCAAGCGCGGTGGCCGGCGTCAGGCAGGTCGACAACCGGCTGGTGGCAAAGGCAGTCCCAGCCAACTAAGCGAAGCGTTGCAAGGTGCGACAAGGCACAGATCGAATCGGCAAAACCAGGCATTCTGCACTCAGGTATTCGTTGCCTCCTCCGCAGCCAACCCCTGCAGTATTTGGCCCGCAACAGCGACGCTGCTGCGGGCCTTTTTCTTTCCAGCCGCCCCCGGTTTCCTGCTGCAGTGAGCGCCAGCGCACGGACCGCCGCCGGCTTCGCGACTAGCCTGATCGACGGTGGGCGCTGCCAGGCGGCAACGCCCACCCTTCTCAATTTCAATCACCAGGAGCACACCGTGAACAAGGATCAAACCAAGGGCCGCGTCGAGGAAGTCAAAGGCAAGGTAAAGGAGATTGCCGGCAAGCTGAGCGGCGACAAGAAACTGGAAGACGAAGGCAAGCTGCAAAACCTCAAAGGTCGGGTACAGGCCGGCTTTGGCGATCTGAAGGAAGACATCAAGAAAGCCGTCTGAGACCAACGGAGCCTCACATCCCTGGCAGTCGTGCCGCCCATTCAGCGGCCGACTGCAAGGGTCTGCCCGCGGATGAAGAGCTCCCGTCGGGCATTGCCTGCACGAAAGGAAACGCCATGAAACGCATCCATCCGGCCGTAATTGCCGCCACGCTTGCCCTCGCCTGGGGCGCCCCGGCGCTCGCCGCCGACACCACCGCCCAGAACGCTGCCAAGCCTGCGGCGAGCAAGACGGCAGCCGTCGGCGAATACGTGGACGACGCCGTCATCACCAGCAAGATCAAGACCGCGGTGTTCCAGGACTCTACGCTCAAGGCGACGGAGATCAATGTCGAAACCCACCAGGGAATTGTTCAGTTGACCGGCTTCGTCAAGTCGCGCGCCGATATCAACCAGGCCGTCAGGCTCGCCCGAGGCATCAAGGGCGTCAAATCCATCAAGAACGATATGCTCGTCAAGGGCCGGCAGTAAGGCCTGGCGCAGGTCGACGGCTGCGCCAGATCCGGCCGACGGCCTGCAACGCCCTGCCGGTTGATGCGCATCAATCAAACTTGACTATTTTTGTCGGATACTTCCTGCCCGAGCATGTCGCCCGGAACAACTATGTCAGGACATGAAATGCAGAAACGATTGGAAAACAAAGTAGCCGTTGTCACCGGTGCCAGTAGCGGAATTGGCCGCTCCATTGTCGAACACTATGTGGCGGAGGGCGCCAGCGTTGTTGCCTGTGCCCGAAATCTTGCTGCACTCGAGGAGTTGGCCAGCGCACATCCGGGCAAGGTGCTCGCCGTCGGCGGCGACGTGACCCGGGCAGCAGACCTGAAGCAACTCGTGGCGGAAACCGTCAAGGCCTATGGCGGCGTTGACATCGTGGTGCCCAACGCCGGCATCGCCCGCGTCGTTTCCTTCGAGGACAGCACGGCGGAAGCCTGCAACACCCAGTTTTCAGTGAACCTCTTCGGCGCCATCGAAACCGTGCGTCTGTTCCTGCCGCATATTCGCAAGGGCGGATCGGTTCAGTTCATCACGACCTTCCTCACCCAGGTCGGTTTCCCCGGACTATCGATCTACAGTGCCAGCAAGGCGGCGCTGAAATCCTTTTCCCAGACACTCGCCGCAGAACTTGCACCGAAAGGCATCCGGGTTAACTCGATTGCTCCGGGTCCGATCGGCACGCCGCTGTGGGGTACCGTAGGACTGCCCCCCGAGGTGCTGGCAGTTGTCGCCGGGAATGTGACCGCCCGCCTGCTGCCCGGTGCATTCGGCGGACCCGAAGACATCGCGCAAATGTCGGTATTCCTGGCATCGGACGCGGCCAAGAACATATTCGGCCAGGAAATCGTCATCGACGGCGGCTATACGATCGGCTGAAGGAGCTTCAAGGCTGCCGGCATTCATCGCCGGAGGACGTCGCGCAGCCGCAGACCGCCCGGATCACAGGCAGTCTGCGGTCAATCGCTGCGCGGTGACGGCCAGGCCCGCGGGATAGTGCTCAGGCGCGTTCGACAAGCAGGTAAGATCGACCCGCTGCAGCATCCTGGATCTGTGCAGGAAATGCGTTCTCCAGGTACCCAGCCCGTTTGTCACCAATAGGGAGAGTAGCCGTGACCATACTTGTAGCCTATGTACCGCGCCCGGAAGGGCAGGCCGCCCTGGATAAGGGAATCGAAATTGCCGGTCGTCGCAAGGAAGCCCTGGTGGTGGTCAACACCAGTCGGGGCGGCAGCGGGGAAGATCCATCGATGGCCGATGTGCAGGATGTCGAGCGCGTCGAAAAATTGCTGATGGCTTCCGGCATCGACGCAACGTTCAAGCAGTTTGTTCGCGGCAAGAGCGCCATCGAGGAAATCGAGGAGATGGTCGACTCGCTGCCGATTTCTCTTGTTGTCATCGGCCTGCGCAAACGCACACCGGTAGGCAAGCTTTTTCTGGGCAGCGTGGCCCAGGACATCCTGCTCAATGTTCCCTGCCCGGTCTTGGCGGTGAAGGCTGGCTGACCGCTGTCTCCGGCATGGCCGCGCACCCGCCCGACGGCCACTACATGCGCCACTCGACGTAGGAATAGATGTAGTTCGAGCCGCCGTTCACATTGCCGAGCAGGCGCGAGGTGCCGAAAATGCCCGAGCGGTGCGTGACGCCGAGGCCGACATAGGTTTCACCCATGGACTTCACGCCGATCAGGTCGCCCAGGCTGATGTCGATGCTCGGATCGAGATAGTTGAGCAGCCGTGAACTGCTGCGGCCGCGCGCCAGCTGGTCGCGCAGTTCGACGTAGGGCACGCGTTCTGCATAGGAGATGCCGACGCCCATGCCGAGCCGGGTGCGCACGCGGTGGCTCCAGGGGAAGCCGTAGTAGTAGGCCTTCATGTAGGCATTGGCCTGCCAGGAATCTTCCTGCAAGCCGCGTTCGTTGTGCCGCAGCAGGCCGATGTAACCGACGAAATCGAGCGGCCAGCCGTTCAGGCGCTCGATGAAGGGGCGGCCCAGTTCGATGGCGGCGACCCGCGTCTGATCGACGGTGTTGGTCGAGGTGCATTTGAGCAGCATCACCTGGGCCACGTCGCAATCGGTGGCCTTGCCGTACAGCGCCTTGACGATCAGCGGCCGGCCCTCGGGCCAGGCGTCGTGCTCGGGAGAAAAATCGTAGGCCAGGCCGAGGTGTCCGGCCAGTTGGGTGCGGCTGTCGACGATGGGACTGGCGCGCACGCCCGAGGCCCAGCGCGTCGCCGATACGCCGCCGATCAGCCGCCAGCGCGCGGAAAGCCGGTAGGCCGCGGACAGGGCCAGTTCGGCGTTGACGCCGCCTCCCGGTTCGTAGGCCGGGCGCGTGATGGTCGCTTCGGACGGCCGCACGCCGTAGTAGTAATTGTTGAGCCGGGCATCGCGTGCGGCGAGCGTGAATTGCGGCTGCACCTGCAGCTTGCCCAGCGCCAGGTCGTAGCGATAGCCGGCGCGGATTTCGCTGCCGTCCGATCCGCTGCCCGCGTCGCTCAACAGTTCGCCGAACAGCGTGCCCCAGGAATAGCGCTGCTGATAGCCCAGCCCCAGGTCGACGCCCGGCCCGCGGTTGGCCATGCCGGCCAGGCTCGCGGGAATGCGGTCGTAGGGGTAGCCCTCGAAACGATAGGCGACAAACGCGTCGAAGCGCGAATCGGGAGTTTCCCTGAGTTTCAGGCCGACCCGGTAGGCTTCGAGAAAAACGCGCTTGCTCTCGTAGATGTAGATCGGAACAAAGTCGTGGCGCGTGCCCGCGCCGCTATAGATCGAGTTCTCGAAGCGCATGGCCATGCCGAGCCCGGCACCCCCGGTTGCGACGGGCATGGTTGCCGCGACGATCGGCTGATTGGCGGGCTCCACCGCGGCGCCATGCGCCGGCAAGAGGCACAGGCACAAGGCCAGACCCGCCGTTGCCTGCAGTGAATAACCGGGACCAGAAATCATTGCACGCACTCCGCTTTCATTGCGGCGATTGCCGCCGCTGCGCCGAACGCCGCTGCAATCGGCGCCCGCCTAGTAAATTATATGCCCGGCTACGGCCAGCGCTGACTACATGGCGCCGAGATCCGCAATCGCATCGACCACCATGCCCGTACCGATCGCGATCATCAATATGTCGCCGGCGACGCGCACATAGCGATGACCGGACGGCGGCGGGCCGATCTGCACCACCAGCGGCGCCGGGACGGAGTAATAGATCACGTCGCGCGGCAACTGGTAGCCGACCCGCCATTTCTTGGCCTGGCCCGGCGGCATGCAGCCGTTGTTCTTCTTCGCCAGTCCCGGCGGGCAGCCGCGCCCGCGGTAATGCTCGGCGTAATAGTCGCGCACCAGCACGTGCTGCTGCGGCTGAAAGTGGCGACGATCGCCATCCGAATGGCGGTCATTGTCCTGGCGCGAGTTGCGGTCGTCGTCCTTGCGGTCATCCTTGCGTTCGCCCTTGCGCTCGTCGCGCTGATCGCCGCGGTCGCTCTTGCCGCCCTTGTCGTTGCCGGCCCAGGCGGGCTTGTCGGCCAGCGCCGGGCCGGCCGCAAAAATTCCGGCAATAAGCAGCACCGTCGCGCATCTTGTTTTCAGAGCAGGTAGTTTCATGTTGGATCACCGTGTAGGGAATGCATTGAACAGCGAAAGTCAGATGCAACATAGCCGGCCCTGGAGAAAGCTTCTGTGCGATACCGTACATTGGCCAGCCGCAGCGTGCCGCGGGCGACAAGACTAGCTGTCGCGCCCCAGGCGATGCAGGATCAGCGCCCGGGTCTCGCGCACCGCCGCCGCGTAGGGGCTGCCGGCGGGCGTTGCGGCCTGCTCGATGAGCGCCAGCGCCTCTTCGTTGCGCTGCAGATCGGACAGCGTATGCGCCAGGTTGTTGATCACGGCCACGGCCTGCGGATGACGGGCATGGGTGCGGCGCAGGACGGCCGCGGCTTGCTCGAGCTCTCCCCGCGCGTAATGCCGATGGGCCAGGCCGATGCCCGCGGCGACATTGTCGGGCCAGCGCTGCAGCGCTGCGGCATACGCGGCGAAGCTGGCGTCCGGCGCGGCGACCCGCTCCATGGCCGCGACCGCCGCCAGATGGACCGTCTCGCTGGCGGTCGCCGCAATGCGGTCGGGCGGCAGGGTCAGCATCGCCCAGTAATTGCTCTTCTTCCAGGTGTATTCGAAGACCGTGAACGGCACGGCCAGGCGCCGGGTTTCACCCGAGCGCAGGTGGAGCTCGCCGGCAGGATAGTCGAAGCCGACGACGACGGCATAGTGCCAGTTGGTGATGAAGCCGACCCCGGTGTCCTGCAGCACCAGCACCGGATTGCCCGCCGCGACTTCGCGCAGCAGGTCGTCGAAACGCGGCGCCAACGGGTAGGAAAGCTTGCCGTAGCGGCGCGGCGCGGCCAGCATTTCCACCTGCAGGCTGCCTTCGCGCCCCGGCAGATAGACGCGCTTGACCAGTTCGTCCGGCGTCACCGCGGTGCCGGCATGGACCAGCGTCGTTGCCAGCGCGGCGGGACCGCACTGATATTCCCGCTGGGCAAAGAAGGGCACTTCGCGCAGCTCGCTGCGCTCGGCGACGCCTTGCGGCCAGGCATCGCGCAGGCTCATGGTTTGCGGCACCAGCGCGGCGCAGCCACTGAGCCCCGCGAGCAGCAAAAAAGCGCCCGCGGTGAGGCGGGCGCCGGCGAACCAAGCCTGAAAGTCCGGCATCATTGCTCGGGCTCGGCGCGCGATGCGGACGACTAGCGACGGAAGGCGAAGTACCAGATGAAGAAGACGACCAGGATCAGCACCACCAGGCCATCGCCGCCGGCAGGAACGGCATTGATCTGGCCGGCGAGGCCGCGGACTTCCTCGTCGCTCATCGACGCGACGCGATCCCGCGCATCCTGCGCATCCAGGCCCAGCGCCTGAAACTCGTTCACGGTCTGCGAGCGGCTCAGGTAACTCGATACCAGATTGCGGTCGGCCTGCACCGTGGCGGCGGCAGTCACCTGCTCCGTACCGATCATGCTGGCCTGTCCGGTCTGGAAGGGCAGGGTTATGAGAGCAACGGCGAGAAAGCGGCAAAGCAGTTTCTTGAATGCGGAATTCATGGTCATCTCCTGTGGTGGGTCGGATCGGGATCGTCCCCACGCAAGGATGTGTGAGAACTTGTTACGGACTCTGAGCCAAGCTCTGCGCAAGTTCTGTGCGCTGTCGCACATAGCGCGACAATTGCGCCACTGAATGCTCGTAGCCTTCGACCCTTCAGCCTTGTGCAGCGCCGTGTCGCCAGCGCCAACTCCTGGCCGCTGCGCACCGGTCCGCAGCAGACCGCAGCATGCTCACGCCACGCGCAGTTTCGCCTGAACCTCGCGCAGCGCCGTGCGCAGTCCCTCTTCGACGACCGGATGATAGAAGGGCATCTCCAGCATCTGCGTCACGGTCATCTGGTTCTGCAGCGCCCAGGCCAACAGATGCGCCAGATGCTCGGCGGCCGGCACCAGCATTTCCGCGCCCAGGAAATCACCCGTGGCGGGATCGGCATAGATGTTGAGCAGGCCCTGGTTCTTCAGCATGATGCGCGAACGGCCCTGGTCCTGGAAACTTGCCTGGCCGGTCACAAAGCTGCCGGCTTCGAGCAAATGAAAACCGCCGCCGACGATGGCGATCTGCGGATCGGTGAACACGATGCCGATCGGTACGCGGCGCTGGACCGGGGTCACCAGGCTGCCCAGCGCGACGCGCGCGGCATTGCGTCCGGCAATGCGCCCTTCGTCGGCCGCCTCGTGCAGCAGCGGAATGAAATTATTGGCGTCGCCGGCGATGAAGATCGGGCTGGCTCCGCTTGCGCTCAGCGTGCGGGTGGTCAGGGGATCGAAGGTCGGTATTCCTTTATCGTCGAGCCTGATGCCGGTCTGGTCCAGGCCGATGTCCGACACATTGGGGGCACGCCCGGTGGCGGCGAGGACATAGTCGAAATGTTCGACGGCCACCTTGCCGTCCGCCCCCTTGCGTCGAAGCGCGACGCGATCGCCTTCGCGTTCCATGGACTCGACATGGGCGTCGGGCTCCAGTGTGAATTCCCGGTTGAAGGCCGCCACCGCGTAACTCAGAATCTCCGGATCGCTGAGGGGACCGACGCGACCGCCGCGGCCGAGCACCGCAACCCGGACACCCAGGCGGTGCAGGGCCTGGCCGAGTTCCAGCCCGACGATTCCCGGACCCATCACGGCCACCGATCTGGGCAGGTCGCGCCAGTTGAAAACGTCGTCGCTGATGATCAGGCGCTCGCCCAGGGATTTGAACGTATCCGGGTAGGTGGCGCGCGAACCGGTGGCGATGACGCTGCTCTTGCACCGGATCAGGGTGTGATCCGCCACGGCTATCGTGTGGTCGTCCCGGAACACGGCGCGGCCGAGCAGGCGA
Source organism: Rhodocyclales bacterium (assembly GCA_016192435.1). Classification (GTDB taxonomy): domain Bacteria; phylum Pseudomonadota; class Gammaproteobacteria; order Burkholderiales; family Rhodocyclaceae; genus Sulfuritalea. Next base: position 50,938 of record JACPUD010000057.1, read on the forward strand.
TCCGTCCCGGGAATATCCTGCACATCGCTCAGCACGAAGCCGACAAAACGGTCGCGCTCGCGCCTGACCCGCTCCATCACCGCGCCGCCATCGATGCGCACCACGCCATCGACATGAATGCCGAAGCCCGGCGCCTTGCCCACCGCGTCGGCGGCCTCGGCCGCGGCGATCAGCAGCTTGCTCGGCATGCAACCGACCCGCGCGCAGGTGGTGCCGTAGTCGCCGCCCTCGATGATGACGACGCTCGCGCCGGCGGCCTTGGCCGAACGATAGGCGGCCAGGCCGGCCGTACCGGCACCGATGATTGCGACGTCGACCTGCAGAGTTTGCATGATTCAGCCCTCCCGGCGCGCATCAGGCGCCGCAAGATAAGTTTCGAGTTCGTCGGCGCCGCCGATCAGCCTGCGGATCAATGTCGCCGACCGTCGTGTCGCCTTGTTCAGGGTTTTTCCTTCGAGGCCCTGGGCCGTGGCCAGACTCGGTAGGCTGGGTAGCATGGTATTCCTGGCTGATTGAGGGGTGGTCGGACATGCCTCGACCGCGGACGAGGCACTGCTCGTGCGCGATGGATCAAACGCCCTCGAATCTACCGGTCATGCCATTTGTGGTCTGTACGCCAGCGCACAGCGCGCCGCGCCGGGATGTAGAAAATCACGCCAAGAATTTACGCCGCCCGGTGGGGATGTTTCCCGATCGCCGCGTAATGCGTAATGAGGTCACTTTCGATGCGCAGAAAATTGCTTGCAAGTCTCTCGCTGGTCGCCGGCCTGGCGGGCAGCGCAAGTACGATTCCCGCGGCTGCGGCAATTCCTGCGGCGCCCAGCGCGGCGTCGGGCAGCAGGCCGGCACCGGCTCCGCTCGGCGCGGCACAGGATTCCGCACCGGATGCCTTGCTCAGCGCGGCCACAGCGGTGGTGATTGCCCGGCTCAAGGACGACGACAGGCCGAATGCCACGACCACGGTCGCCGAACTGATGGAGACGACGATCGCGCCCCTGTTCGACTTTCGCCACATGACGCAGCTCGCCGTGGCGCGCAACTGGAAACTTGCCTCGGCCGAACAGCAGGACTCCCTGGTGCCCGAGTTCAAGGTGCTGCTGGTGCGTACCTACTCGGCAGCACTGGTGAATTTTCGCGACGAGGTGATCGACTACAAGCCGCTGTCGCTGACGCCGGGCGCATCCGATGTCACGGTCAAGTCGACCGTGAAGAAACCCGGGGTCGAGCGCATGAGCATCGACTACGACATGGAAAGGATGACGGACGGCTGGAAGGTGTACGACATTCGCGTTGCCGGCATCAGCCTGACCACGACTTATCGCTCCTCCTTTGCCGAAATCATTCGCGAAGGCGGGGTAGACACCCTGATCAGATACCTCGTGGCGAAGAACCGCCAGGCGCGCGCCGGGCCCAGGTCCGATGACAGCGAAGCCAGGGGCCTGATCCTGCTCTACGGCGTCGCCCCCAGCCTGCTGCGCGGCCATCGCTAGCCGCTGGCCGGCGCGTCCGCTCCCTCCCTATCCGTTCAATGTGCGCCCAGTGTGTGCCAGCGCACACCGGGCGTCAGGGCGTCCGGATTTCGCCCCGCGCGCGCAAGTACTCCTTGCGCTTCATGGCGAGGTATTCGCCCTGTTCCAGTTCATGCAGTTGGCGCGGATGGCGCTCGACCGCGGCGAACCAGTCATGCAGGCTTTTTTCAAGCCGCGCCTGGGGCGGCATGGACAAGGCGCCGAGATATGACTCGATTGCAAGGTAATAGCGCATGGTGTTGCGCTCCACCAGGCCGCGCATGCCGCCGATGTAGATCGGCCGGCCGTCGGCCTGTTTGCCGGCGACGGTGAAGCCCAGCTTGTCGCTGGCTATGGTGGCCAGGTAGGCTTGCATCGCCACCTTGCCGGCAAAGCCGTAGGCGTAGGAATAAGTCAGATGCAGCAGGGTCCGGCCGCCGTCCAGCGGCGCTGCCTCGAGCGTGATCCGGTAATCACGGGTACTGAGCGGCCCCTCGTCGGCGCTCAGCATGATTTTCAGGTAGTCCGGACCTGCGGCGGCGACGCGCCAGGCAAAGTCCACCGGGTAGGCGTCATCCAGCGGCTGCTCGTGTTTCTTGCCGATATACACGCGCAGGCTGCTGCCGTCGGTCGCAGCGCGGCAGTACTTGGTATTCAGATGCAGCAGCAGGATGTCGCACCAGCGTGCCGGTCCGTTCAGCTCGCTGCCCGCCGCTGCAAACGGATGATTGACCAGGGCGTGGATGCTGCCCGCGACACCATCGGCGGTATCGGCGGATTCCAGGTAGAGCGGACGCTGGAACGGATTGTCGCCGGGTCGCTTGAGCAGGACTTCGTAGTTGGCGCGCAACGCGGCAGCGGCATTCGCAGCGGATTCCGCGGCGGGGGCGAGACCCGCGGCGCAGCACGCCAGGGCCGTTGCCAGCAGCCGCAGCCTCCCCCGCGCCGTGGTCGCCCGCGACGCCGGCCCTGAAGGCAGCATTTGATCCATCGATGCACTACACATGGTTGCAGCATGTACCCTGATCACCCGCCGGGTCTGTGGCTCACCGCACAGACAGCGCCGTGACCGAAGCCTAGCCTGAATCCATGAAATCGGCGTCCATCAATGTCGGCATACTGTGCATCGCCCTGGGAACCGCCCTGGCCTGGGCCGAGGTCACGCAATACCCGGACGCCGCGCCTGAATCCGCATCCGCCGCGGTCATCCTCGAGCAGCCAGGCCCGGTCGTGGCTCCGGCGCCGGTTGCCAGAATATTGGAGCCGCCGCTGGACGTGGCGGCCTTGAAGACGCGACTGCGGGAAACCCGCGCGATCGGCGCATTTGCCAAGCTCGCACTGAGCAATCAGATGGATGACCTGGTGCAGGAGTTTCGCTCGCTTCACCTGGGCGGACAGAGCAACAACGTCACCAAGCTGCGGCAGCGCTATGACCTGCTGGTGCTCAAGGTGCTCGCCCTGATCCAGGACGGCGATCCACCCCTGGCGCGCACCATCGCCGGGTCGCGCGAGGCAATCTGGACCATTCTTGCCGATCCGGAACAGTTCAAGTCAGTCGGCTAAGTCTCACGGGAGAGGCGTCGTGATCAAATTTGCCAGGGCTGCGGCCCTCGTATTCACCCTGGCGGCGCTGTGCGTCGGGCCATCGGCGGCGGCTGCAATCACGGACCCGGCACTGCTGCAGGACCTGACCGCCGTCATCGTACTGCTGGGCTTGCCCTGCGATCGAGTGGTCGATGCCGCGCGGCAAGCGGACCGCAGCCACAGCGCGACCTGCAGGAACGGCAAGCGCTACCGGGTACTCGTGAACGCCGCAGGCCGGGTTGTCGCCCAGAAACAGTAAGCTAAAAACCGCAGTTCCATCCGCAGATCACGCAGATTACGCAGATAAAAACCGCGGCCGTTGCCCCGGGTTCGCCCGGCCGATGCTGCGACGCGACCAAGCAGCGCCCAGATCCATCTGCGTCAATCCGCGAAATCTGCGGACCAAACGCTTTCCCCAGCATAAGGCGCAGACCTCCTGGGGGGGTCTGGAGCGGACGCTGAGCTTGCCTGTTCCTATCCGGAAGCAGCCGGCGACAGGCGAAAAAAAAGACAGGCGAACCTGTCTTTTTCCTGCGGCAGCGCCCGCAATTACTTGACGGCGGCCTTCGCATCGGCCTTGACGGCGGCAGCCTTCACATCGGCCTTGCCTTCGGCCTTGACATCGACAGCCTTCTCGCTCTTGGCAGCCTTGGCATCGGCAGCAGCCTTGGCCTTGGCAGCCTTGGCTTCAGCCTTGGCAGCCTTGGCGTCGGCCTTGGCCTTGGCCTTTTCGGCCTTGGCATCGGCAGCAGCCTTGGCCTTGTCGGCCTTGGCGGTGGCGGCGTCTACCTTGGCGTCGGCCTTGGCATCGACCTTGGCTTCGGCTTTGACGGCCTTGGCGTCGGCCTTTTCAGCCTTGGCTTCGGCTTTGACTACGGCCGGGGCGGCGGGCTTGGCCGGCGTGGCGGGAGCAGTAGCCTGGGCGAATACGGAGGTGGCAAACAGGCCTGCGATCAGTACGGCGAGCAACTTGTTCATGGAATTCCTTAAATGAGATGGGGTCGGCCGCAGCTTGCGACCTGGGACTTTGTCGGTCCCTAAGCGATAAACGCCGCACTATCGAATCGGTTGACGCAGCAAGTGAAAAACCGGCTCGCGAGCCCGCACTGCCTGCGCACAGGCTAAAGCCAATACTGGATGAATCCGCTGAACCACTCCTTGAGGCGCAGGCCCAGGGAGCGGCGATTCCACTGCTCCAGCAGAATGGCATTCGACGCGGCCAGGTCCTGGTTGAACATGGCCTGCATCTGCTGGCCGAACTCGCGCCCGATCACCACCGCGTTGATCTCGTCATTGTCGAGAAAGCTGCGCCAGTCGAGATTGGTCGAGCCGACACAGGACCAGACGCCGTCGATCAGGGCGGTCTTGGAATGCAGCAGCGCGTCGCGTCGCTCGTAGATCTTGACGCCGGCATTGAGCAAGGTGGCATAGTGCGAGCGTCCCGAATGAAAAGTCGCGGCGGAATCGGTGTGGCTGGGCAGGATCAAGACCACGTCGACGCCGCGTCCGGCGGCTGCGGTCAGGGCTTTCAGCAGTTGGGGATCGGGCACGAAATAGGCGTGGGTCAGGTGCACCTGCTTTTCGGCATTGCCGATCGCGGATATCAGCGTCAGGTAGATCAGGCTGTAGGGGTCGTTCGGCGTGCTGCCAATGGCGCGCACGATGTCGCCACCCTGCGCCGTCAGCATCGGAAAATATTCCTTCGCTGCCAGCGCCTTGCCCTTCTGCGTGGCCCAGGTTTCCATGAACAGCTTCTGTAGCTCGGCCACCAGTGGGCCTTCGATCTGGAGGTCGGTATCGCGCCAGGCCACGTTGTCCGCGGGCGTCCTGGACGCGCCTTTGGGCACCGAACCCGATGAATAGACGCTGCTGATATTGATGCCGCCGAGAAAGGCGATGCGCCCATCGACCACCAGCAGCTTGCGGTGATCGCGATGATCGATCTGCCAGCCCTTCTTCAGCGACAGCGGGTTGATCGGATTGAACTCCAGCACTTCGATGCCGCCTTGCGTCAGCCTGTCGAAGAAGGCCTTGGGCGTGCTGATGCTGCCGAAGCTGTCATGGATCAGATTGACCTGGACGCCGCGCGCCTGCTGTTCCAGCAGCAGTTCGGAAAACTCGCGTCCGATGGCGTCGTCCTCGATGATGTAGGTCTCGATGTTGATGTGATCCTTGGCGGCACGGATGGCGGCAAACATCGCGGCGTAGGTGCTCCGGCCATCCTGCAGCAGGGTGACCTTGTTGCCCATGACCAGCGGGCTGCCGCCGATCGCCTGTTCCAGCGCGATCTGCTTGTCCAGGATGTCGAGATCGCCCGACTTGCGCTTGAGTTCCGCCAGCACCGCGGCGCTGCGCTTGGCCGAGATCGGCCCGCGCGCATTCTCGAAGCGCGCGGTCTGCCCGGCGTGGCGCGCGATGAGCTCATCGGTGTCGGGCAGCGTGGCGCAGGCCGCGATGGCAAACAGGCAGGACATCCCGGCCGCGACGCGCTTGAGCGCACGCACCAGCACCGACCAAGCATTCGTCATGCAATCCTCCGTTGGTAGCTCGCCACCGCAGCAGTCACGCGCGAACCGCGCCAATGCATGCGCTGCCGCGCGGAATGCCCTGCGCCGCAGATATCGTGGTCGCGCTGCAGAACCTACTTCTTGCCGCCCTTGGCCGCGTCCTGGATGTTCTCGCCGGCCTTTTCGATCGACTTGCCGACATCCGACACAACCTTGTCGGCTTCCTTGCCGGCGCGCTCGGCCGGTCCTTCCTTTTCGCACGCGGCGAGTACGAACGCCATCGCGCCCGCGACCAGAACCGCACTGATAATCTTGCCGAATTTCATGAATTCTGACTCCTGGTGATTCGTCCGAAAACAAGCGCGAGCTTGCGGTCGCACTGGCTTTCGATCTGAAATGCGGATGCGCCAGGCCGCTTGCGAAACCGGCCGGGCCGCACGGACAGGCTTACTTGCCGACTTCGTGACCGATGACGCCGCCGACCGCAGCACCGCCGACCGTGCCGATTGCGCTGCCGCCCGTTAGAACGGAACCGCCGATCGCACCGACGCCAGCGCCGATCGCCGTACTCTTTTCCTGGGCCGACATGCCGGCACAACCAACCAGACCGACCAGCATGGCCGCGGCAACTGCACTCATTGTGATGCTCTTGATCGTTTTCATGGGATTACCTCCTTGTGAAACAGTGGGCTTGCATGGGTGTTTCTATCGACGTCGACTCAGGTCTTGCCGAAGTTCTTCCTGGCTTGTGCCAGGCAATGATCCTTTGCCTCGCTGGCATAGGCATCGCACTTTTCCTTGGCGACACCGTATTGCGCATCATTGGCGGTTGCTGCGGCAGCCGCGCGCGCCTTCGCTGCCTTGCCGCGGGCTTCCGCGTTGGCGTCCGAGACCTTCATCTGCGCCTTGGCATCGGCCTTGGCGGTGGTCTGCACGGCCTTGGCTTCCTTGACACAAACATCCTTGGCCGTGCCGCCCTTGTCGTCGCAGCGTTCCTTGGCTATCGAATAGGCGGCCTCGGCCGCGACCACGCCTGCCTTGTAGCGGCTGCCTGCGGATGGCTTGTAGCTGGCCTCGAGGTCGGCCTTGGTGATCTTCTCGCGGCCCCTGGCTTCGGCGACGCAGATATCCCGGGCGTTGCCGGAAAAGGAATTGCAGGCGGCCTTCTCGGCCTTGTACTGGCCTTCGATCTGCTTCTTGCCGGCCTTGTAGTCGTCCTTTGCCATGCTCTGCGCCATGGCGCCGGCACTGAAGGCCAGGCCGACTGCGAGCGCCAGCACGCTGCTGTACTTGTTCATTTCGCTTCCTTCGTGGGATAAGACCGGAAAGCGGTTGCGGCAGCTCCTGCCGCAACCGCTCCGAATGGTGGCTACTTGCGGGTGCCGATCACTTCGATTTCAACGCGGCGATCGGGTTGCAGGCAGGCGATCACCTTGGCGCTCTTGGGGCCCTTGCATTCATCGGCCTTGGTCACCGGCTGCATTTCGCCCTTGCCTTCGGTGTAGATGCGGTTGTCGGCGATGCCCTTGCCCATCAGATAGGTCTTCACCGCCATGGCGCGTCGCTCGGACAGGTTCTGGTTGTATTTGTCGGAGCCGAAGCGGTCGGCGTGGCCGACGGCGGTGATCACTTCCGGATTGATGTCGCGGGTCTTGTTGTAGAAGTCGTCCAGTGCGTCGCGTCCGGCCGGACGCAGCACCGCCTTGTCGAAGTCGAACAGCGCATCGGCATTCAGCTTGACGCGGTCGGCGGCCGGCTTCGGCGCCGGCGGCGGGGCCACCGCGGCGAGCTTTTGCGGCGCCGGCGCGGGAGCCGCGGCGACGGGCTTCTTCACCAGGTCGGGATCGCATTCCTCGATCGCCAGCGCCGGCGTCCAGTAGCCGGTGTGCCAGCACAGACCGTAGCCGCTCTTGACCACCTCGCCGCGCGTGTCGACCAGATAGCCTTCCTTGGTCGGATTGTTGCTTTGCGCACTTGCCGCGCCCGCCGTCAGGCCCAGGGCCAGGACGCAGGATATGGCCACCGCCATCTGTTTTTTGTTCAATGCATAGGTCATGATGATTTCCGATCCATAAATGTTGCGTCAGTTTCCGCCTGGTGCTGCCTTGATTCTTCCGACCGTCCGCAAAGCGGAGAAATGCCGACAGTCGCTGCTGATTCTTCTCAACCGGTCCGCTGACACGCGATGTTCAAGTCATCGTGCGAACTGCCATGTACCGATCAATGCGCCCATCATCTGCCGCTTGCCGCACCCGGTCTGTACGTTGTCGCACACAGCGTGCAATTCGTCCGCAAGCTGCTGCGTGAAGGGGTCGCACCGTAGCGCCAGCGCCAACTATCGCTCGATGCCGCCCGCATAGTCGGCGCGGGGCGTCGGGCATGGGGGCGTACCGCAGGGCCGCCTTCAGTCCGCCATCCACCCCTGGCCGGCTGCAGCCGGCACTGCCGAGGCTTGGCCGGCCTCTGCGGCAAGGCGTCAGAGCAGCTTGCGCCCGCTGATGATTCTGAGCAGCACCACGACGACGGCAATCACGATCAGGATATGGATGAAGCCCCCCAGCGTGTAGGAGGTGACCAGGCCGAGCAGCCACAGGATGATGAGTACGACGGCGATTGTGTATAGCATTTGGAGCCTCTTTTCTGGACAGTTCAGGTGCAGGACTGCCGGCGACTGCTTGAGCAAGTGGCCGCCGGCATGCGCTTACTGGAGGACGGTCAGCGTGCTGCCGTCGACCTTGACCTTGGCGCCGACCGCGAAGGGCGGTTGTGCGGCGTAGGTGAGGGTCTGGGTGCCGCCGTTCTCGAGCCGCACCACCACTTCGTAGTGCTTGGTGGTCTTGACCCGCTTTTCGATTTCGTTGCCGACGTAGGCGCCGCCTACACCGCCGGCCACCTGGGCCACCGTGGTGGTGCTGCCGTCGCCGATCTGGCTGCCGATCACGATGCCGGCCAAACCGCCGGCGATCTTGCCGAGATAGCTGCCTTCGCCCTTGACCTCGACCAGGTTGATCGCCTCGATCACGCCGCAATCGACGCAGCGCGCGACCTGCCGGGCGCGCGGCGCCTGGCTGCTCGCAGCCACAAGCGACTGGCCCAGCACGGCGCTGGTTTCCCGCTCGCCGACGCGCAGATGTGCGGTCACCACCGAATTGGCCGCGATGCGGTCGCGGCGCTTGATGATGTGGGTGCCTTCGTATACGCCGTTGCGGATTTCGTTGAGCAGGATCTTGCCCTTGACGCCGACTATTGTCGCGCTGGCAACCCCGCCCGGAGTGCCGGACAGAATCAGGTTCAGGTCTTCGCCCGGAACCAGGCTGGGCGGAGGATTGCCCACGTCGAAGCGATCGATCTTCGGCCCGCTGGCGTAGCGTTGCCCGGCGCCGGCCCGCCTGGCATAGGCGCGGCCGATCAGCGGCTCGTCGAGGATGGCGCTGGCGACCTGGTTGCCCACCCGCAGATTGGCGGTGGCCTTGCTCGTGGCCGTGATCTTGTCGCGCTGGCGAATGGTGTAGCTGCCTTCGTAGACGCCGGCTTCGGTTTCCACCAGCACCAGGCCGGCCGTTGCGCCGCCGATGCGTACCGCCGCGGTGCCGCCGGGGCTGCCGTAGAGGGTGAAGTCCAGTTCCCTGCCGGCGACCGCCTGCCGTACCGGCCGGACGTCGAAACCATCGATCCGGGTGGCTTCGGCGCGCGACGCCGCATGCTGGGCCTGGGCTTGACTGGCGACGAAGGGCAGCGGCAGCAATGCGGCCAGGGCGAACAATCCGAGAACAATTCTTTTGTACATTTTTGACTCCTAGAAATACCAGTTACGGTGTTGGTCGTGAAAATCCTTCAACTGGCGGTCGGCCTGTTCGCGCTCGATGCCATTGTCCTGCTGCGCCTTGCCGCTGAGCTGCTGGCGCCTGCCGAGCGCTTCCTGCCGTGTATCCCCGGTCCATCCGCCCCAGGTCTGCTTCACTTTTCCAGCCAGTTGCAGGCAGATGCCGACAAATTGTTCCTTGTTCATTTCAGGCTCCATGATGGAAGCAGCGGTGCAAGTAGCGGCGATCAGCGCGGTGGCGACGACGCCATGACAAGCGGCACTCGCATGGACTCATCTTCGGCCTTGCCAGCGGCTCCTTCTGTGCGCCAGCGCACGATCAAGCTCGGGCCGGAGCAAATGCGCCCTTGTGTACGACAGCGCACGGAATGCCTTGCGCCGCCGCCCTACGATGACATGGGAGTAATGATTCGACAGGATACGCACGGCGCCGTAACGGCCGGGCAACGCGACCCGGCCGATCCCGGACCGAAGCGCAAACGAAAAGGAGAATTGCAATGACCATCAACAAGCTTGCTCTATCACTGCTGCTGGGCGCCGGCCTTGGCGCCGGCTGCACCACGGTGCCGCCTTCAGCCCATCTCGCGACATCCGACTTGCCGAATTGCTTCGATACCAATTACGACAAGGAACGCGGCATTTTCACGATGAGGAACGAGGTCGCCGGCGCCGTCAATCAGCAGTGCCTGCTGATCGTACACGCCAGCAATGACGCTGCGTCCGCGTCGCAACTCGTCGCCGGCCGATACACGGCATACCTTGCCAACGGCGGCGGCGGCGGGGCCGGCGGCACCCTCCAGGGCCGCCCCCGCATCGATGGCGGCAAGGTTGGCGGCGGTGGTGGCGGCGGCGGCGCCGGCGCCATGGAAACCCAGACGCCGGTGGTTTTGAGTCCGGGAACCTACAAGCTCACCCTGGGCGCCGGCGGACCCGGGGGCACGGCCTGCATGCCGGGCGCCGGTTTCGGCGGCGGCCCCGGATGGGTGGGCAGTCCCAGCAACATGATTCGGGTGGCGAGCGGCGAACTCGTCATGGGCACGGCAGGGGCCGACAGCTACAAGCGTCTCAGCCGCTCCCAAAACGAAAAATCCGCCGGCAAGATGGATGGGCATGGCGGATCGGGTGTCGGCCAGACCAGCGGCGGCGACGCGGCGGTTGCGGCAACCGGGAAGACCGCCATGGTGGCGGCCGAGCCGGGTGACGCCAAACTCGCCTCGGGCCGCACGGGTGCGGCCGGTGCGGCAGGTTCCGTCAGCGCCGGCGACAAACTCTCGGGCGCCGGCGGCGGCGGCGGCGCCACCGCGGTCGGCTCCGGCGGCGGCGGCGGCGGCGAAAGCCCCAACCAGCGCGAATTGCCGCCACAGCGCGGCACGCTCGGCGGCGGCGGCGGCGGCGGCGAAGGCAGTCGCACCGAATGCGATCCCGGCGCCCGCGGCGGCCACGGCTACATCGCGCTACGCCGGATCTGACGGCTCCGCCGTGGCGCGGACTTCAGTCCGCCCCACGGCGGCTGGCTCATGCGTGATCGGTGTTGCTGCCCGATCGTGTCGCGGCGAACTTGAATGCCGTGTCCAGCGCTTCCATGAACTCCTCGATCTTGATCGGCTTGGTCAGGTAGCGGAAGAACCCGGCCTGCAGCGCTTGCGCAATATCGTCGGGCAGGGCATTGGCGCTCAGCGCGATGATAGGGATATGCGCCGTCGATGGATCGGCACGCAGGGACTGCATGACCTCGAGCCCGCTGATGTCGGGCAGGTTGATGTCCATCACGATCACCTGCGGCTGATAGGCGAGGGCGAACTCCATGCCGAGTTTGCCATCCGCCGCGGACAGCAGGTTCAGTTCCGGGCGGCGCGCCACGAGTTGCTCGACCAGCTCCAGATTGGCCGGATTGTCCTCAACATACAGCAGGGTGCCGGCCAGCGCGCCCTCGGCGACCTGCGGCAGGGCGGCCGCAGCGTCCACCGGCGCAAACACCGGCGCGCTCGTCAGGCGCAATTCGACCCAGAACTCGGTGCCCACTCCGACCACGCTATTGACGCCGATGCTGCCGCCCATCAGCTCCACCAGGCGCTTGGTCACTACCAGGCCGATGCCCGTGCCCTCCTCCGCACCGGCTTCCTTGCCCAGGCGATTGAAGGGCTGGAACAACTGCCCGAGTTGTTCCTCGCTCAGGCCCGCGCCGCTATCGCGCACACTGATGCGCAGCGTATCCGCGGCGGCCGGCCGGCACTCGACGACGACCGTGCCGTCCGGGCGGTTGTACTTGACGGCATTGAACAGCAGGTTGATCAGGACCTGCTTGAGCCGGGTGCGGTCGGCATTGACGAACCAGGCGCTGTCGCGCAGCGGAAACGTCATGGCGATGCCGCGCTTTTGGGCCTGCGGCTCGACCATGGCGCGGCACTCGAGCATCACATCGACCAGCGCGACCGGCTCCTGCGACAGCATCGCCTTGCCCGACTCGATCAGCGCCAGGTCGAGAATCTCGTTGATCAGCTCCAGCAGGTACCAGCCCGCCTTCAGGATCCGCCCCAGGTCGCGTTGCTGGGCGGCAGTCGGTGGCGGCGTGGCGGATTCCATGAGCTGGGCGAAGCCGAGAATCGCATTGAGCGGCGTGCGCAATTCATGGCTCATGCTGGACAGGAAATCGGTCTTGGCGCGATTGGCTTTCTGGGCAGCGGTAATCGCTTCGACCAGCAAGGCCTCGATACCCTTGCGCACGGAAATGTCGGTCAGGGCCATGATCACCTCGAGGGGGCTTGCCACACCGGGATTCACCGTAGGGTCAGCGCCAACTCTGTGGCGTATGCAGTCCAGCAAGGCATGAAACTCGGTGCCGTCGGCACGTCGCAATGCCAGTTCCGTATTGCTCTTTCCGTCCTGCGTCCTCACGCTGGCGAGAAACCCGGCCCAGCGCTCGCGGTCCCCGGGCGCGACGAAGGCGGTGAAGCGCTGCAGCAGCAGATCCCGGCGCGGCACCCCGAGCAGCGTGGCGCCGGTCAGGTTGATTTCCGCGATCAGCCCGTCGGTCGTGAGGGTCAGGTAACCGACCGGGGCGAAATCGTAGAGCTCGGTGTAGCGGGCCAGCGCCGCCTCGCGCTCGGCACGCGACTCGCGCAACTCGGCGTTCTGCATTTCCAGCTCGATCTTGTGCACCTGCAGTTCGTGCACCAGCCGCAGCAGGTCGGCGTCGGCCGGTGCCGCAGCGGCCGCGGCAGCCGCCTGCAGACGCGCGTCGGCGGCTTCACGCCGGCTGGCCGGGTCCTTTCCCGTCATGTCGCCTCCTTGCCCTTGTCGGCCAGGGCTCGCAGTTCGGCCTCCAGGTTCTTGGCCAGGCCGATGTCGTTGTCGGTGATGACGACGCCATCGATGACGCTTTCCATGGTGCGGTAGGGCATGACATAGACGTGGCCCGGCGCGACCGGCATGCGATTCCCGGCCTGCGTCACCGGCATCGCCGTGGCCCGTTGCAGCAGCTCGGGCATCATGCCCTTGTGGTCGGGATCGAGATGCTGGATCACGACGAAGGCCATGTGGCTACCGGCCGGTACATTGCCGAGGAACTGTTCGAGGGCTTCCAGTCCGCCGGCCGAGGCGCCGATCGCGACGACGGCAAGAGGCCGGGCCGGGCGCCCGGCGCCGGACCCTCCAGCCGGCTCGGCCGGCGCTGCCGGCACGGCTGGGCTTTTGGCCTTGCGCCGCTTCGTTGCGGGTGCCTTGTTCGCTTGCGCCTGGCTGGCCATACGGGTCCTTGCAGATCAGGGATGAAGGCTGGATAGTGCCTGAGCCGGGTCGATTCGGGGGCGGGTTGCAGACATCATGAACGCCGTGGCGCCAGCGTCAACTCTTGTGCCACTCGCCCCTGCCGCACAATCAGCGAGCGGCGGTCGTGGCCTTATGGCGGCACGGCGCATCGGACAGCAGGCGCGTCAGTTCCTTTTTGACCAGGGCATAGCACTCGCAGCTACGGGTCTCCAGTCCGGCGCGGTCGAGTACCGAAATGTGGCCGCGGCGGTAGCTGATGCACCCGGCACGCTGCAGGTTGCCGGCGGCTTCCGTGACGCCTTCGCGGCGCACGCCGAGCATGCCGGCGATCAATTCCTGGGTGATCACCAGTTCGCGCTGGGCGACGCGGTCCTGGGTCAGCAACAGCCAGCGGCACAGTTGCTGCTCGACCGAATGGTGCCGGTTGCAGGCCGCGGTCTGCGACATCTGGGTCATCAGCGCCTGGGTATAGCGCAGCAACAGGCGCTGCAGCAGCTCGGCGCGATTGAATTCCTGCATCAGCCAGCGCCGGTCGAGCCGATAGGCGTGTCCTGCGGTCTGCACCACGGCCGAGCTGGTGGTGGTTTCGCCGCCCATGAACAGCGAAACGCCGACCACGCCTTCATTGCCCACTCCGGCCGATTCGGCCGATGCGCCGGACTCCATGACATGCAGCAGGGAGATGATCGCCGTGGTCGGGAAATAGGCATGCTGCAATTGCCGGTCGGGCTCGTAGAGCATTTCGCCCAGCGGCAGCGCGACCAGTTCCAGGTGTGGCGCCAGCAGCTCGAATTCCGCGGTCGGCAGCGCCGCCAGCAAATGGTTTTGATTCGGGCTAGGCGTTGCCGGCATGGCTGTCCTCCCGGGCGGTGAGTTCGATGCCGATGCCGCGATAGCCGATGAAGCGCAGCGACCTGTTGAACATCGGCTCGCCGCTGACCTGGAATTTCTGTTGCGTACCGTTGGGATTGCTGCGGCTGAAGATCAGGTCGAGGAAGGGCTCGCGTGCCGCAATGGCGGCCTGCAATGCAGCCCGTTCCGCTTCGTTCCAGCCCTCGCTGCGTACATCGCGCACTGTGCCCGCGTCGCCCTGCAGCGGACCGACCTGGATGCCGAGCATCTCCAGCACCGGGCCGGAAACCTTGGTGAAATTGCCGTTCTCGTCCTGCTCCCAGTACCAGTCGGAGGCCAGCTCCGTCAGGCTGCGATAGCGGGCTTCGCTTTCGCGCAATTCGGCGGTGCGCTCGAGCACCGTCTGCTCCAGCTCCTTGCTGTAATTCTCCAACTTGCGGTACAGCAGCCGCACTTCCAGCATGTTGCGGATGCGCGTGCGGACTTCGAGCAGATCGAAGGGCTTGCTGACGAAATCGCGCGCGCCGGCCTGCAGGGCGCGCAGCTTGTGCCCGGGCTGCGCGGTGATGACCAGCACCGGCAGATACCCGTCGGCGTCGTTGGTCTTGAGCGCCTCAATGACCTGGAAACCGTCCATGCCGGGCATCTGCAGGTCGAGCAGGATCAGGTCGTAGTGGTTCTGGCGATGCAGCGCGCAGACCTCTTCCGGATTCATGGTCGAGCTGACCCGGGTATAGCCGGATTCGCCGAGCAAGCGTTCGAGCAGGGCGATGTTCGATTCCTGGTCGTCGACGATCAGGATGCGGGCGTCGAGTATGTCGGTTTCGGCAAGCTTCATAGGAGCTCCTTTTGTGTCATGCGGCCGCTGGCAGTCTGCGCAAAGTTCAGGGCCACGTCCAGCGTGTCCATGAACAGCTTGACCTTGATCGGCTTCGTCAGATAGTCGAAGAATCCCGCCTGCAGGGCCTTCTCGATGTCATGCGGCACCGCATTGGCGCTCAGTGCGATGATCGGGATATGCGCGGTTGCCGGGTCGGCGCGCAGGACCTTCATGGCTTCGAGCCCGCTGATGCCGGGCAGGTTGATGTCCATCAGGATCACCTGCGGCTGATAGACGCGGGCGAACTCGATGCCGGTCTTGCCGTCGGCGGCGGAGAGCAGGCGCAGTTCGGGACGGCGCGCAATGAGCTGCGCGACCAGTTCCAGGTTGGCCGGATTGTCCTCGACATACAGCACCATGCGCTGCGGCGTGCCGGACGGCACCAGCGGCTGCACCAGGGCCGCCTGCTCGGCCTCCTCGATGGCCAGCAGCGGCGCCGTGGTCAGGCCCAGCTCGAACCAGAACTCGCTGCCCACCCCGACGCTGCTGTTCACGCCTATGCTGCCGCCCATCAGCTCGACCAGGCGCTTGGTCACCACCAGGCCGATGCCGGTGCCCTCCTCGGCGCTGGCTTCCTTGCCCAGTCGATTGAAAGGCTGGAACAACTGGGCGACCTGCTCGGGCGTCAGGCCGGCGCCGGTGTCGCGCACGCTGATGCGTATCGCATTGGGCGGAGTCAGGATGCACTCGACGGCGACGGCGCCTTGCGCCCGGTTGTACTTGATGGCATTGAACAGCAGGTTGATCAGCACCTGCTTCAACCGGGTGCGGTCGGCGCTGACGAAATAGGGCAATTCGAAGCGCGGAAAGCTCATGCCTATGCCGCGCTTCTGTGCCTGCGGCTCGACCATGGCGCGGCACTCGGTCATCACCTCGACCAGCGAAACCGGCTCCTGCGACAGCGTCGCCTTGCCTGATTCGATCAGCGCCAGATCGAGGATTTCGTTGATCAGTTCCAGCAAGTACCAGCCCGCCTTGAGGATCTGGTCGAGATTGCGCTGCTGGGCAGGCGTCGGAGCCGGTGCGCCGGATTCCATGAGCTGGGCGAAGCCGAGAATCGCATTGAGCGGCGTGCGCAATTCATGGCTCATGCTGGAGAGGAAATCCGATTTCGCCAGGTTGGCCTTGTCGGCCGCCAGCCTGGCGCTCTCCAGTTCGACGTTGCGATCCTGCAGCGCCTGGTCGAGCCGGGTGCGTTCGGCTTCGACCTGCTTGCGTGCCGTGTGGTCGGTGCCGATCAGGAGGTAGCCGATGATGGCGTCCTGCTCGTCGCGCAGCGCGGTGACCGAAACCACGGCCGGGAAGCGGCTGCCGTCCTTGCGGATGAGGGTCAGTTCGTAGATGTCCTCGATGCCGCGCGAGGCCTTGAACACCAACGCCTCGAAACCCGGCGCGATCGGCGTTTCGAGCTCCACGGTGAGCGCCCTGGCGCGCGCGATGACTTCCTGCGGATCGGAGATATCGGCCGGCGTGATCTTGTTTATCACCTCGGCCGCGGCGTAGCCCAGCATGCGCTCGGCGCCGACGTTGAAAATCTGGATCACGCCCCGGGCGTCGGTGGCGATGCTGGAAAAATTGGCGCTGTTGAAAATCGCGCTTTGCAGGGCGCCGGCCTTCTGCAGCGCCTCCTCGGCCTGCTTGCGCGCAGTGATGTCGCGCAGGATGCCGGTGAAGTAGCGCTGGCCGCCCAGCCACATTTCGCTGACCGCGATCTCCAGCGGAAAGATGCTGCCGTTCTGGCGCCGGCCGACGACCTCGCGGCCGAGGCCGCTGGCGCGCGCCTCGTCGCTCGGGCTGTAGTATTCGAGCGATCCCTCGCGCTGGTCGCGATCCAGCTCGGGGATCAGCAGGCTGAAGTTCTTGCCGGCAAGTTCCGCCGCGGTATAGCCGAACATGCGCTCGGCGGACGGATTGATGGTCTCCACCATGCCGCCGCGGGCATGGATGGTGACGATGCCGTCGACCACTGTATTCAGGATCGTCTGGATCTGCGCGGCACTGTCGCGCAGGGTCTGCTGCGCGGCATATTCCTCGGACACGTCACGGAACACCAGCACGGCGCCCACCACCTGGTTGTCGCGATTGCGGATCGGGGCGCAACTGTCGGCGATCGCGCGTTCATTGCCATCGCGGGAAATCAGCAGGGTGTGATTGGCGAGTCCCTGCACCGTGCCGTTGGCCAGGGTATCCATGACCGGGATGGTGGCCGCTTCCCGGCTCACCTGGTGGATGATGCGAAATATCTCCTGCACCGGGCGGCCGGCGGCATCCGCCTGCAGCCAGCCGGTGAGCTGTTCGGCAACGGGATTGATGCGCGTCACGCGCGCCTCGGCATCGGTCGCAATCACTGCATCGCCGATCGAGTTGAGCGTCACGGCAAGCTTTTCCTCGCTGTCGCGCAGGGTGTTGTTGGACAGCTGCAATTGTCGGTTGGTCTCGGCCTGAAGCTCGAGCAGATGCTGGGTCTCGGCATGGACAAGATTCTTCACCTGCTGCCGGGTTTCCCGAAAAATCAGATAGGCGAAGCCGAGCGCCAGCAGCAGCGCCAGCAGCGTGGTGGTGATGACGATGAGAAACAGCCGGCGCATGCTCGCCTGAAACTCCGCCTCGCGCTGCCTGAGCACATCCACCTCGATGCGGCCGAAGCTGCCGATCTCGGCACGGATCGAATTCATCAGGCGCCTGCCCTCGCCACCGCGATCCAGCGCCAGCGCCTCCGCCACCCCCTGGCTGCGCCGCAGTTCGATGACGTTCGCCATGAAGGCCAGCTTGGCATCGATCAATGGCGCCAGGACCTCCAGGTGTTGCCGGGCCGCGGCGACCAGGGTGATCTCCTGCAGGTTTTTCAGGGAATCGCGGATGCTCTCGTGCCGGACGCCAGACGGCTGCATCAAAGCGGCATCGCCGGTCGCCGAATAGGCATGCTGGTCGGACTCCGCATCTTTCAGTGCCGACAGCAAATCGTTAGCGCTGTTGATCACGGCGTTGGTATGCGTGCGCACGGCGGCCGATTCCTCGACCTGGCGCAAGGTCCAGAGCGATGCAATCACCACCAAAGCGCTAAGCAGGATCGCGGCGGAAAAACTGCCAACCAGTCCACGAGAAGTTTTCAAGGATACCTCCCGCGGGTACTGCCAGTTTCGCGGCTGCCAAGCGGCAGATTCATTGTTGCGGACATGCGAAACCTCGCTTTTGGCTCGAATTTGCAGGGCGGATTACGGGACCGCCGGTGACCACAGCCTTTCCCATGGGCACCTGCGGCGTAGCCGCGCAAGACCTTGATTGCATGCGCCGCCGCGGTGTTTTCGAGTCCCTGGAAACAATTCTGAGTCCGATGCGCAATGGTGAGGCTTGGCCGGTCGTGCGTATGTGCGCTGCCGCACATACAAGCAAGAGAAGCCGGCATTCCGCTTCCCCATGCAGTTTCTTGCACAGCATGTCGTACCGGCAGCGGCGAACGCGCCGAGCCCGCGGCGGATCGCGCAAGACCGGCGATTCTATCTCGCCGCCGCCACGGCGAAACCCGGGTTGCGCGCGGCGACCTCGGAGCGACGGACTGCGGCAATCAGATTGCTGGAAGACGCCCGGAATCTCTCCGACCATGCGCCATCGTCGAGCTGTACGGGGTCGAGAAGCAGGGTCAGGTAGATATCGCGCAGGCGAAAACCGGCTTCCTGCAGCAGTTCCAGCGCGATCAGGTCGGCCTCCAGCGCCTGCACTTCCTGCTTGCTCCGCGCGGCAATTTCCGCCCCGCCCGCGGACAGCAGGCTTTTCAGCAGGCTGCTGCCCGGGATCAGGATGTTCATGAGCACCGAGGTAACGATGCCCGAAGCGGAGTTCTCTTCGTGATGGCGCGCGATCACATGCCCCATTTCACGCGCGATAACGAAGGCCATCCAGTCGTCGTAGGGCTTGCGGGCGCCCAGTGCGGCGGTGAGCGCGATGCGTCCATTGGCGCTGGAGGCGGTGCCGGGCTCGGCACCTGCGACGACGTAGACGTCGAACTGGCCGCCCGCCAGTCCCGGCGCGCGTTGCGCCAGATCCGGAAACAGGCGCTGCGCCCCAGCCTGCAAGGTCGCGGCGACGCGTTCCACCTGCAGGGCAAAGCGCTGTGCGGCACCCCGCTCCGCCGCCGTCCGGCAGCCATTGTTGCCTTCGCAGACGGCGTATTGCCGTATCCCGGTGTTCATGCTGAAGCTGAGGTCGGCGTGGGTCAAGGCCAGCGGCATGTCCAGCATGCGCGTCCGCTCCTGGTTGGGAGCCGTCGCGCAGCCCGACAGGCCGAGCAAGGCGGCGACCAGCAGGAGCAAGGAGCAGTGTGCGATTGACAGCCGTCGCGCGAACCGGCGATCGGTCCTTGCAGCTTCGGCTTGCGGCCGGCGACGACTGTACTGTGACATGCGAGCCCCTCGAAATGCGTTCCTGGCACCCAGGGCAGCGACAATGCACCCGAATCCGCCTGCGCTCCGTTCGCCGGCGCACACAGGGAAGCTGCGGCAGCTATTGGCGGATGTCGCCCCCGACCATCGCGGCGGGCCTCACCCATTGGTCGAATTCCTCCGCCGTCAGGTAGCCCAGGGCCAGCGCCGCCGCGCGCAGGGTGCTGCCGTCGTGGTGGGCGCGCTTGGCGATCTCGGCCGCGCGGTCGTAGCCGATGTGCGGCGTCAGCGCGGTCACCAGCATCAGCGAGCGCTCCAGCAGTTCGGCGATGCGGCCGTGGTTGGCGACGATGCCGCGCACGCAGTGGGCCTCGAAGCTGCTCATGGCGTCGGTCAGCAGGCGCAGGCTTTGCATGAAATTGTGGGCGATCAGCGGCTTGAAGACATTCAGCTCGAAGTTGCCGGATGCGCCGCCGATGCCGATCGCGACGTCGTTGGCCATGACCTGGCAGCAGACCATGGTCAGCGCCTCGCATTGCGTCGGATTGACCTTGCCCGGCATGATCGAGCTGCCCGGCTCGTTTTCGGGGATGCTCAGTTCGCCGAGCCCCGAGCGCGGTCCCGAGGCCAGCCAGCGGATGTCGTTGGCGATTTTCATCAGCGCCACGGCCAGCGTCTTGAGGCCGCCATGCGCGGCGACCAGGCCGTCGTGAGCGGCCAGGGCGGCGAACTTGTTGGCGGCGCTGACGAAGGGCAGCCCGCTGCTGCCGGCCAGTTCCGCCGCGACGCGGGTGCCGAATTCCGCATGGGCATTGAGGCCGGTGCCGACGGCGGTGCCGCCGATCGCCAGCGGATAGAGCGAAGTCATGCTGCCGGCGATCACCGCCTCGGCATGGTCGAGCTGGGCGACGTAGCCGGAGAACTCCTGGCCCAGGGTCAGCGGCGTGGCGTCCTGCAAATGGGTGCGGCCGATCTTGACGATGCCGGCGAACGCCGCCGCCTGCGTCGCCAGCGTGGCGCGCAGGCAGGCCAGCGCCGGCAGCAGGCCGCGCACGATGCCGAGGCCGGCAGCCAGGTGCATCGCGGTGGGGAACACGTCGTTCGACGACTGGCCGAGATTGACCTCGTCGTTGGGATGCACGCGACGACCCGCGCCGCGCTTGCCGCCGAGCAGTTCCGAGGCGCGGTTGGCCAGCACCTCGTTCATGTTCATGTTGCTCTGGGTGCCGGAGCCGGTCTGCCACAGCGATAGCGGAAACTCCTGGTCGTGCCGGCCGAACAGCACTTCCTCGGCCGCCGCGGCGATCGCCTGCGCCTTGTCCGTGGGCAGCAGCCCCAGTTCGCCATTGACCAGCGCGCAGGCGGCCTTGACGGTGGCCAGCGCAAGCAGGATTTCTTCCGGCATGCGTTCGCTGGAGATGTCGAAGTGTTCCAGGGAGCGCTGCGTTTGCGCCCCCCAGAGCCGGTCGGCGGGAACTTCAATGGGGCCGAAGGAGTCTCTTTCGGTGCGCGTGGCGTTCATTGCTGCCGAAGTCGCTACGGGGAAAGCGGCCATGGGCGTTCTCCTGCGAAGTGGAGCCTTCCATCTTAGGCCGAATCGGTGCGACCGAGTGCGACGCCGGCAAGCGCCGGTGCTGCGGCGCAGAGTGGTCTATGCTGGTTTCCTTCGCCGGTCGATCGCATCGCGCGGAACCGCAACGGAGGCGACCATGCCCCACGATACGTTTGCTGCCTTGCAGGAATTCCGGCTGGCATCCGGCAAGACCTCGCGCTACTACGCGCTGGCCGCGCTCGAAGCCGCCGGACTGGGCAGGATTGCGCGGCTGCCGGTGTGCTTGCGCATCGTGCTCGAAGCCGTGCTGCGCCATTGCGACGGGCGCAAGGTGACGGCCGACCATGTGCGCCAGTTGGCCGCGTGGCAGTCGAACGCGCCGCGCACGGCCGAGATCCCCTTCGTCGTCGCCCGCATCGTGCTGCAGGATTTCACCGGCGTGCCGCTGCTGTGCGACCTGGCGGCGATGCGCGGCGTCGCGCAGCGCCTCGGCCGGGACCCGAAGATCGTCGAGCCGCTGGTGCCGGTGGATCTGGTGGTCGATCACTCGGTGCAGGTCGATCACTACGGCGTGGCCGACGCGCTCGAGCTCAACATGCGCCTGGAATTCCGCCGCAATGCCGAGCGTTACCGCTTCATCAAGTGGGGCATGCAGGCCTTCGACAGCTTCCGCGTGGTGCCGCCGGGCATCGGCATCGTGCACCAGGTGAACCTCGAATACCTGGCGCGCGGCGTGCTGCACAAGGACGGCGTCACCTATCCGGACACGCTGGTCGGCACCGATTCGCACACCACCATGATCAACGCGCTGGGCGTGGTCGGCTGGGGCGTCGGCGGCATCGAGGCCGAAGCCGGCATGCTCGGCCAGCCGCTGGTGTTCCTCACCCCCGACGTGGTCGGCGTGCATCTGCACGGGCATCTGGCCGAAGGCGCCACCGCCACCGACCTGGTGCTCGCCGTCACCGAACGCCTGCGCCAGGCCCAGGTGGTGGGCAAGTTTGTCGAGTTCTTCGGCGCCGGCGCAGCCTCATTGAGCCTGCCGGATCGCGCCACGATCGCCAACATGGCGCCCGAATACGGCGCGACCATGGGCTTCTTCCCGCCCGATGCCGAGACGGTCAAGTATCTGGCTGCCACCGGGCGCAGCGCCGAGGAGATCGACGCCTTCCAGTCCTACTTCACGGCGCAGGGCCTGTTCGGCATGCCGCCTGCCGGCGCGATCGACTACAGCGCGGAAATCGACGTCGACCTGGCCGCCATCCGGCCCGCCGTGGCCGGCCCGAAGCGGCCGCAGGACCGCATCGATCTGCCCGATCTGGGCCGCCGCTTCGCCGAGCTGTTCGCCCTGCCCGTGGCGCAGAACGGCTACGGCCGCAGCGCGGACGAGATGGCGCGGCGCCATGCGCTGGGCCTGCCGGCGCCGGCCGTCGTCGCACCCGAGCCCGTGTCGGGCAGCAAACCGGCAGTGCGCAACGAAGTCGAAATGGCCGACCACCCGCAAAGCGCCGTGTCGCCAGCGCCAACTCTCATGGCAACCGCGGCGGCAACGGCGGCGCCGACACCGATGCCCGCCGCGAGCGACATCGGTCACGGCGACGTGCTGATCGCCGCGATCACCTCCTGCACCAATACCTCCAACCCCGGCGTCATGCTCGCCGCCGGCCTGCTGGCGCGAAAGGCCGTGGCGCGCGGGCTGTCGGTCGGGCCGCGGGTCAAGACCTCGCTGGCGCCGGGTTCGCGCGTGGTCACCGACTACCTGGCCAGGGCCGGCCTGCTGGGCGACCTCGAAGCGCTGGGTTTTCGCGTCGTGGCCTACGGCTGCACCACCTGCATCGGCAACGCCGGGCCGCTGGCGGCGCCGCTCGAAGCGGCCATCGCCGCGCACGACCTGGTCTGCGCCGCGGTGCTCTCGGGCAACCGCAACTTCGAGGCGCGCATCCACCCGGCATTGAAGGCTAACTTCCTGATGAGCCCGCCGCTGGTGGTGGCCTTCGCCCTCGCCGGCCGCGTCGACATCGACCTCGCGCAGGAGCCGCTGGGCATCGGCCGCGACAGCCGGCCGGTGATGTTGAAGGACATCTGGCCGAGCAGCGGGGAAATCGCCGCGGCCATGCGGGACGCCACCGACCCGGCGCGCTACCGGCAGCTCTACGCCGATTTCGCGCGCGGAAATCCGCTGTGGAACGCCATCCCGGTCGACGCCGGCCAGGTCTACCCTTGGCAGCCGTCGAGCTACATCGCCGAACCGCCCTTCTTTGACGGCTTCGCACTGACGCCGGCACGAGTCGCGGCGATCCGCGGCGCCCGCGCGCTGGCGATTTTCGGCGACTCGGTGACCACCGACCACATCAGTCCGGCCGGCTCGATCAAACCGGACTCGCCGGCCGGCGCCTACCTGCTGGCCCAGGGCGTCGCGGTCGGCGATTTCAACAGCTACGGCGCGCGCCGCGGCAACCATGAAGTGATGATGCGCGGCACTTTCGCCAACCTGCGCATCCGCAACCTGATGCTGGCGGCCAACGCCGACGGCTCGCGCGTCGAGGGCGGGCTGACGCGCTTCCAGCCCGACGGCGAACTGATGACCATCCATGCCGCGGCGATGAAATACCAGGCCGCCGGCACGCCGACGCTGGTCTTCGCCGGCGCCGAATACGGCACCGGCTCCAGCCGCGACTGGGCCGCCAAGGGCCCACGCCTGCTCGGCGTGCGCGCCGTGGTGGCGCAGAGCTTCGAGCGCATCCATCGCTCCAACCTGGTCGGCATGGGCGTGCTGCCGCTGCAGTTCAGGGAGGGCGATAGTGTGGCGACGCTGGGCATCGTCGGCGACGAGGAATTCGACCTGATCGGCATCGACGGCGAACTGCGGCCGCGGCAGGAAGTGGTGCTGGCGATCCGCCGGCCGGGGGGCGGGCGGCAGAAGCTGATGCTGCAATTGCGCGTGGACACGCCGGTCGAAGTCGACTACCTGCGCCACGGCGGCATCCTGCCCTACGTCCTGCGCGGCCTGCTGACCGGCGCGGCGGGCTGATAGCATCGCCGGATGAGTGATGAAGGCGCGCAGCCGGCGACGGTGATCCTGGTGCATGGCTTGTGGACCCCGGCCGCGGTGTTCCTGCCGCATGGCCGCTGGCTGCAAGGCCACGGCTACCGCACGCTGCGCTTCGGCTACCCGAGCGTGCGCGCCACGCTCTCGCAGAACGCACAGGCCCTGCGCCGCTGCATCGCCGCGACCGGCGCGAGCGAGATCCATCTGGTCGGCCACAGCCTCGGCGGCCTCGTCATCCTCGACCTGCTGAGGCAGGACGCCGATCCGCGCCTGCGCCGGGTGGTCCTGCTCGGCACGCCCTGCCTCGACAGCCACTGCGCGCGGCGGCTGGCCGCCCTGCGCGGCATGCCCGCCCTGCTCGGACGCTCGATCGGCGAATGGCTGGCACGCGGACCCGCTGCCGCGGTGGCGCCCTGGCCTGCGGTGGGGGTGCTGGCCGGCACCCGCAGCCTCGGCCTGGGCCGCGTCGTGCCCGGCCTGCCGCGCCCCAACGACGGCGTGGTGAGCGTGGCGGAGACGCGCCTGCCCGGCGCCGCGGACTTCATCGCGCTGCCCGTGGCGCACTCGGAAATGCTGGTCTCGCGGCGCTGCGCCGGACAGATCGCGGCCTTCCTCGACACCGGGCATTTTCGTCACCATGAACCGGTTTAGGAATTCGCTGCTGCCACTGCTGCTGGCGCTGGCCATGGCGCTGACCGGCTGCGGCAACATCGCCTACTACGCCCAGGCGGTGGGCGGCCATTTCGAGCTGATGCGTGCGGCGCAGCCGATCAGCGAGCTGGTCGCCAGGCCCGCCGGCGATCCGCAACTCGGCAGGCAACTGGCGGAGGTGGCGGCGATACGCGACTTCGCCAGCCGCGAGCTGGGCCTGCCCGACAACAACAGCTATCGCAGCTACGCCGACCTCGGCCGCCCCTACGTGGTGTGGAACGTCTTCGCCGCGCCCGAGCTGTCGCTGGCAGCCAAGCAATGGTGCGTGCTGCTGGTCGGCTGCGTGAACTACCGCGGCTACTACGGGCAAAAGGATGCCGAGCGCCTCGCCGCGGAACTGCGTGCGGAGGGTTACGACACCTTCGTCGGCGGCGTTGCGGCCTATTCGACGCTCGGCTACTTCGACGATCCGGTGCTCAACACCTTCATGCGCCGCGGCACGCTGGAAGTCGCGCGCATCGTGTTTCACGAGCTGGCGCACCAACTGGTCTACGTCAAGGACGACACCGCCTTCAACGAATCCTTCGCCACGGTGGTCGAAGACGAAGGTATGCGGCGCTGGACCGCGGCCCAGGCCACGCCCGCGCAAAGCGCCGCCTTCGCGGCGCAGCGGCTGCGCCGTGCGGATTTCACCCGACTGCTGCAGGATTACCGCGAGCGGGCGCGCGAGCTGTATGCAAGCGGGGGCGCCGCGGAAGCTCAGCGCCGCGCCAAGGGCGAACTGTTCGCCGCCCTGCGCCGCGATTACGCGGCGATGAAGGCCGGCTGGGGCGGCCATGCCGGCTACGACAGGATCATCGGCGCGGATTTCAACAACGCCGGGCTGGTCGCCTTCGGGCTCTACAGCGAACTGGTGCCGGCCTTCGCGGCCCTGCTCGCCGCGGAGCAGCACGACCTGCCGCGCTTCTACCGGCGTGTGGGCGCCCTCGCGGCGCTGGCCAAGGATGCCCGGCGCTGCGCGCTGGCCGGGCTGCTGCCGCCCGCCGCTGCCGGCGCCGCGGCGCGCGACTGCCCGGCCATCCCTGGCCAGCCCGGCGCCGACCGATGGTAGGCTGACGGCATCCCTTTCCGGCGAGCGACGACCATGAGCAAATACATCGGCATTCTTACCGCGGGCGGCGACAGCCCGGGCCTCAACGCGGCGATCCGCGGCGTCGGCAAGGCGCTGCTGGGGCATTACGGCATGCACGTCGTCGGATTTCGCGACGGCTTTCGCGGCCTCATGGAAAACCGCACGGCGACGCTCGACGGCGGCCAGCTCTCGGGCATCCTGACCGTCGGCGGCACCATCCTCGGCACCAGCCGCGACAAGCCGCACAAGATGCCGGTGGCCGGCAAGATCGTGAACATGCTCGACACCATCGCCGACAACTACCGCGCCAACCGCCTCGACTGCCTGGTCTGCCTGGGCGGCGGCGGCACCGTGAAGAATGCCCTGCGCCTCAAGCAACTGGGCCTGAACGTCATCACGCTGCCGAAAACCATCGACAACGACGTCGCCGGCACCGACGTCACCTTCGGCTTCGATACCGCGCTGGGCATCGCCACCGAGGCCATCGACCGCCTGCACAGCACGGCGCACAGCCACCATCGCATCATCGTGGTCGAGATCATGGGCCACCGCGCCGGCTGGCTGGCGCTGGGCGCCGGCATCGCCGGTGGCGCCGACGTGATCCTGATTCCCGAAATTCCCTACGACGTCGACAGCGTGGCCCAGGCCATCCGCGCCCGCGCGCGTGGCGGCAAGCCCTTCTCCATCGTCGCCGTGGCCGAAGGTGCGATCTCGCGCCAGGATCTGGCCGCGATCGCCGCCGCCCGCTCCGCGGGCAGGAAAGCGGCGAAGCAGAAGGACGCGCGCAAGGCCGACGATACGCAGGCCGATGCCGCGGAACTGCTCTATGCCGATCGCACGCTGCGCCTGGCCAAGCGCCTGGAAGCCCTGACCGGCCTCGAAGCCCGCGTCACCATTCTCGGCCACGTGCAGCGCGGCGGCGCTCCCTCGGCCGCCGACCGCCTGCTGGCGACCCGCCTCGGCACGGCCTGCGCCGACCTGATCGCCAAGGGCACTTACGGCGTCATGGTGGCGGCCAAGGGCGAGGACACCCAGCCGGTCAGGCTCGAAGACGTCGCCGGCAAGGTCAAGACCGTGCCGCTCAAGCACCCGTGGATCGGCAGTGCGCGCCGGGTCGGCACCAACTTCGGCGACTGAGCGACCAACATCGGTCGTGTGTCTGCTGGCGCACAGACCCTGCGCGGTGCGAGGATAAGCTGAAGCGGCCGCCACTTCGTGGTCCATCCGGGTAATCCGCGCCGTCTGCGGAGCCGACCGAGCTTATGTGCATCATGCGCCTGCCCATTCTTTCCTGCCTGCTGTTGCTTGTCGTGGCTTTCGACGCGGCGGCGAGCGACGTTTATCGCACGATCAACCGTTTGCGCCAGGGTCAGGGCAGTTGCGAGGCGCAAGGCCTGGCGCCGCTCAAACGCCAGGCGGCGCTAGACCGCGTCGGCCGCGATCTGGCGCGCGGCAGCGAGCTGGAACACAGCCTGGAGGCGGCCCGCTATCGGGCGACGCGGGCCAAATCCTTAAAATTCGGCGGCAAGGGCATTGCCGCAAAAATGAAGGGGCTGCTGGCAAGACCGGACTACTGCGACAAATGGCAGGATGCCGCGATGACGGACATCGGCATTTACCAGGATGCGCGCCAGGTCTGGATCGTGCTCGCGGCGCCGTTCGCGCCTGCGGCGGCGCTGGACGCGGACGCCGGAGCGCGCGTGCTGGAGCTGGTCAATCAGGCGCGCGGCACGCGGCGCCACTGCGGCGACACGGCGTTCAAGGCGGCACCGCCGCTGCGCTGGAACCGGACGCTGGCGCAAGCCGCGCAGCGCCATGCCGACGACATGGCGCGGCTCGACTTCATCAGCCACGACGGGCGCGACGGTTCCACCGCGGCGCAGCGCATCGAGCGCGCAGGCTACTGCTACCGCGCCATGGGCGAAAACATCGCCGGCGGCCAAACCCGGCCCGAGGATGCGGTGGCGGGCTGGCTAGCCAGCCCCGAACATTGCGCCAATCTGATGAATTCGGCATTCACCGAAATGGGCGTCGCCGTCGCGGTGAATCGCAGGAGCAAGATGGGCGTGTATTGGACGCTGGAGTTCGGCACGCCGCGCTGAGCCGGGGTTGCGCCGGGCGGCGGCAGGTGGTGCGGGCGCGGCGGCGAAGATCGCACGGGCTCTGCAATAATGCCGGACACTTGATCAATGGTTCCGAGCGCCGGCAATCGACATGACATGGCTCAAACGCATCCTGATGGCGCTGGCGGTGCTGATCGCACTGGCGGCGGCATTGCCGTTTTTGATCCCGCTCGACCACTATATCCCGCGTCTCGAAGCGGCAGCTTCGGCCCGGCTCAGGCAGCCGGTGTCGATCGCGAGCATGCGCTTTGGGGCGCTGCCGCTGCCGCATGTCACGCTCGGCGGCATCGCGATCGGCAAGGGCGACGAGCTCAGGCTGGGCAGCGTGACGGTGACCCCGGTGCTGCTGTCGCTGCTGCAATCGACACCGGTCATCGGCAGCATCGAGATCGATGCGGCGGTCGCGACGCGCAAGGCGATCGACATGCTGCTGGCCCTGGCCAAAGCCGACCCCGCACAGCCGCCGCAGGCGGCGACGCTGCGCATCCTGCGCATCCGTCTCGACCAGGCCGTGCTCCGGTTGGACAAGACCGACTTCGGTCCCTTCGATGCGCAACTGGCGCTGGACCACGAGGGCCGGCCGGCCGACGCGGCGGTGAGCACCCGCGACGGCAAGTTTACGGCGCTGATCAAGCCCGACGGCGCGAACTACCTGATCGAGGTCGGCGCCCGGGCCTGGACCCTGCCTGCCGCACCGGCGCTGCTGTTCGACGAACTGAACATCAAGGGCGTGGCCAGCCGCAACGACTTGCGGCTGGATGCCATCGACGCCCGCCTGTACGGCGGCACGGCCACCGGCAAGATGGCCATCGACTGGCGCAAAGGCCTGCGCGTTAACGGCGCTCTCGACATCGCCGAACTGGAGCTGCGCCAGGTCGCCGCCATGCTTTCGCCGGGCGCCCGCGTCAGCGGCAGGCTCAGCGCGCAGCCGAGCTTCTCCGCCGCGGCGCCCGGCGCCGGCCAACTGGCGCATGGCTTGCGCCTGGAAAGCGATTTCAGGGTGCGCGACGGCGTGCTGCATGGCGTCGATATCCAGCAGGCCGCGACGCGCCTGATCAAGCAGGGCAGCAGCGGCGGCGAAACGCGTTTCGAGCATTTGTCCGGGCACCTGCAGGTCGCGCAGGGCAGCCGCCACTTCACGCAACTGAAGATCGCCTCGGGCGTGCTGGCCGCCGACGGCAGGGTCAGCATCACGCCCGAGAAGGCGCTGTCGGGGCGCATCCATGCCGAGGTCAAGGCGGTGGGCACCAGCGCCAGGGTGCCGCTCAACGTCGGCGGCACGCTCGGTCTCCCGCTGCTCTATCCGACCGGCGCCACCGTGGCCGGCGCCGCGGTCGGCACCGCCCTCATGGGCCCCGGCTTCGGCACCTCGGTGGGGGCAAAGGTCGGCGGCTGGGCCGAAGGCCTGTTCGAAACCAAGCCGACGCAAACGCCAAAGCAGACACCAAAGCGATAGGGGTATCCGGCGCCCTGCCGCAAGAGTTGGCGCTGGCGGCACGGCGCGGACGTGTGCCTGGAGCACGGGTCACGGGTGCAAAGACCATCGAAAGCAGATCGAGCCGACGCCATGGCAGGCCTTCGGCCAGCCATGGCAAGCTCAGATGCCGGTGTCGTTGGGGTTCGCCAGCAATTCCCGCAGCATGTTGCTCATGGGAATTTGCAGATTGACGTTGTTCGGCGGAATCGGCGACAGGAACCACTTGGCATAAAGCTTTTCCACTTCGCCGCCTTTCATCATTGCCCGCAAGGTGTCATCCACCAGCTTCTTGAATTCCGGATCGTCCTTGCGCAGGACGATGCCATAGGGTTCGAAACCGAAGTTTTCCTCCAGCAGCTTCAGCTTGGCGGCGTCCGGCGACACCGCCAGCAGACCCGCCAGCAGCGCATCGTCGAGCACGAAGGCATCGGCCTGGCGCGACAGCACCAGGGACAGGGATTCGGCATGCGACCTGGCGGACTTGGCCCGCACCGCCGCGTTGCGCGTGCTCATCACCGCCCCGACGACGCGCTCGGTGGTGGTGCCGGCCGTGGTCACCACCACCTTGCCGTTGAGGTCGATGATGCGCTCGATGCCGGTATCCCGGCGCGTCAGGGCCTTGACGCCGGAGACGAAGCTGGTGAGGCCGAACGCAACCGACTGCTGGCGTATCTTGGTGTTGGTGGTCGAGCCGCATTCGAGATCGATGACCCCGGTCATCAGCATCAGCAGGCGCGAGGAACTGGTGACCGGGACCCGCACCACCTTCAGGGCCGGGTCGCCCAGCCGGGTCCTGACCGCATCGACGATCCGATCGCACAGGTCCACCGAGTAGCCGACCGCGGCGCCGCCCACCATGTAGGAAAACGGAATCGAGGCTTCGCGATGGCCGACGTAGATGGCGCCGTACTCGCGAATCTTTTCCAGGCTGGAGCGGGTCTCGCCCTGTGCCAGTACCGCGGGCGCGGCAAGGAGCAGCGCGCACAGGGCGCAGAGCAGGCGTCCCCAGGCTTTCACTTTTCCGCCTTTCGCCGGCTGGCGGCGCTTGCCGCGAGCGGGCGCGCGGTTTCCTGCTGGATCAGCCACTGGCCGCCCAGCCTGACCCACTTCAGCACCTTGCGGGTTCTGTCGCTGTAGCTGTCGGAACGGTAGTGCTGCTCGAATTCGGCAATCGCGACGTCATTTGCCACGTCCTTCAGTCGGAAATTGCGGATCTCGACGGCGACCTGTGCCGGCCGGGACAAGCGCTGCTGCCGCTGCTTCGCCCAACCGTCGCGGCTCGATCCGTCCGCCGGGACGAACGAAGGCGCGTAGAAATCCGCATAGGCCGTAAAGGCCTGGGCCGACCAGGCGGCTGCCCAGGCCTTGACCCGCTCGGCCAGCAGCTCGCGCTGCGCCTGCCGGGGCTGCACGGATTTGGCGCCGGGCAGCGGGTCGGCGCCAGCCGGCGCCAGGGGCGGCATCTCCGCCGAGGATGGCGCGGGCATCGCGACGGTGCCGGAGGCAGACGGCGCCGGCAGTTTGGCGGCTGCCGTGGCCGCCGCGGGGCGCGGCGTCGGGGCAGGCGCAGGCGGCGGCGCCGAGCTCGACGGGCCGGGCAGCGTCGCCGGGGCCGTGTCGGCAGCCGGCCGGGATGCCTCCATCAGCATCATCGCTCGTGCCGTCAGGGCTTCGAGATCGACCAGATAGCTGCCCGCGGCTTGCGGCGGACAGATCTCGGATTCGACGATGGCCGCCAGCTCATCGGGTTGCGGCTTGTCCTGCTCGTCGATCCGCTTCAAACCGAGAAATTCGAGCAGGCGCCCGATGCCTGCCTGGGTGCGCAGATAGGCCAGTGCCAGATCCATGTCGGCATTGACGGCGGTGCGGCGGGCGTTGAGCAGTTCGTTCTCGGTGTCGAGCAAGTCGAGCAGCGAGCGCTGCCCGATGTTGAACTGGGCCTTGTAGGCGTCCCGCGTCTTTTCGATCGAACCGACCTGCAGATCGAGGTTGGACAACTGGGCTCGCAAGCGCACCACGTCGTTGTAGGCGATCGACAGCGTCTGGCGCAGGTCCCGGCAGGATTTTTCGCGCAGGTCCATGGCCAGGTTCTTGCGCTCGGCATAGACGCGCTGGCGCGCCATGTCGGCGCCGCCGTTGAACAGGTTGTAGCTGAGAACGACTTCGGCGACATTGTTCTGGCGCGTTCCGGTCACGCCCTGGTAGTTGCCGATACTCTCGTTGCGCATGCGCAGATCGAGCTTGGGGTGAAACGCGCTGCGGCGCAATTCGATATCGTGCTGCGCGGATTCGACATTTTCCACCGCGGCGCGCAGCGCCGGATTCTGGCGCAAGGCCAGGCGCAAGGAGTCCGCTTCGCTGACCGGGTAATCGGCGGCGAGGCCCGCCGGACCGAACAGCACGGCCGGCGGCGGCTCGCCGACCAGACGCTGGAAGCGCGCCATCACGTCGTGCAGATTCGCCGCTTCGGTATTCAGATTCAATTCGGCCAGGGCCAGGCGGCTCGCGGCGTGTTCCACATCGACCCGCCGCCCCGCTCCCGCCTGCGCGCGGCGCAGCAGTTGCTCATAGCTGGCGCGGTGTTCGATGTAGTTGTTCTCGGCCAGGTACATCAGCAGCCGATAGCGCATGACGTCGTAGTAGGCGCGCCCCGCCTCCAGTGCGGCGTTTTCCGCGGCATCGAGCAATTCGAAATAGCGAGTCAGGCGCGCCTTGTCCAGGCGCCTGACGTCGCTCGCCGTGGCGAAGCCGTCGTACAGCATCTGGTTCAGCGTCAGCGTATAGCCGTTGCGGCTGTATTCGCGATCGGCGACGCCCGGCTGCCGGAGCGTCTCCCTGCCCAGTCCGGTGGTGTAGTCGAGCTTCGGATAGAAAGCGGCGCGCGCCATATCGACTTCGCCGGCGGCCGACTTGAAGGCATGCCACTTCGACAAGACCTCGGGGTTGGTGAGCACAACCTTCTGCGCCACCTCCTGCAGGGTCAGATGGGCGGCCGCCTGCGCTGCGCCACCGCGCAGGAAGAGCGAAGCGATTCCCAACAGCAAGGCCTGCCGCGAAACTCCCATCCGGTTGGTCACAATCCGATTGTTTGATTGAAGACGTGCGATTATATTCATTGTCATCTATCTCGCACCGCCACGATCATAGCCCGCAAAACCGCCCATTTCCGCTTCGTGTCACGATTCCACTACGTCTGGCGCTGCCTGTTGCTGGTATTGGCGGTCTCCGCAGTGCATGCCTACGATTTCGATCGCCTGCTGCGCCTGCTCGGCGACCGCTTCGGCCCGTCCCGGGTTTCCTTCCTGCGCGACTGGCAGCAGACCCTGGCCGACACCCGATCCCGCGCCGTGGCCGAAAAGGACAAGCTGGTCAGGATCAACGACTTCATCAACCGGCACATCGAATTCGAGGATGACCTGTCGATCTGGAATCAGAGCGACTACTGGGCCACGCCGCTGGAAACCATCGGCCAGGGCCGTGGCGACTGCGAGGACTTCGCAATCATCAAGTACTACTCGCTCAGGGATGCCGGGGTGCCCGTGGCCAAGCTGCGCCTGGTCTACGTCAAGGCCAGGCTGGAAGGTCCCGCCGGCCCCTATCTCCAGGCGCACATGGTGCTGGCCTATTACCCGACGCCCAACGCCGAACCGCTGGTGCTGGACAACCTGGTGCCGGAGATCAGGCCGGCCTCGCAGCGCAGCGACCTGCAGCCGGTGTTCAGCTTCAACAGCGAAGCGATCTGGAGCGGTGTCGCCGGCAACGCCGCCAAAGGCGCCGGCGGCACCGGCCAGTTGTCGCGCTGGCAGGACTTGTTGCAAAGAGCCCGCAAGGAAGGATTCGATTGACCATGCA